>NZ_PNCP01000042.1:0-104918 GCF_005886115.1 Pseudoalteromonas sp. S4492 | reverse complement strand
CTTATGCCACCTAATCAGAATTGCTTTATTATTCAGACGCTTTGCTTTTGCTATATCGATGTGAAGGACCAAATGCGTGTGGTTACTCATAACAGCGTAGGCGCAAATATCAATACAAAATATCCTGCCAAGTTGAAGAAGTTTGTTTTCAACCCAATCGCGCCGGTGTTCATATGAACGTCCAGTTAGTGGATCTAGTCCGCACAAATAAGCGCGACGAACACAGCGTGAAATACAGTGATAGTAGGGGGTGTTTGAAACGCTAATTAAGTTTCTACGTGGGGTTGCCATGCTCTTCTCCTCCATGAGTTGAACAATTTAAGTTTAGCCATAATTTAGAGAAGTGAGAAATATTAAGTTGAATGTCTATTTAGTCTATTAGTCTTGTGGAAGAACAAAGGGTAAAAATGGGTGTCTATTTATGTGTAGTTATGTTTTTAGATCTTGTTAGATAAAAGTGGATATCCAAATAAGAATCCATTTTTAGATCTTGTTAGATAAAAGTGGATGTCCAAATAAGAATCCAATAATGTAGGGCAACAAAAAAGCCAGTCGGAGACTGGCTTTTGATAAAGAGGTGTTTAAGGGTTATTTGCTTCTAATAAGCCTTAAACAAGAGTTCTCTTATAGACGCTCAATTACAGCTTGAGTGAAGTCTGTAGTACCGTGGCTGCCGCCAAGGTCGCGAGTTGTACGGTCGCCTGTTTTGATAACATCAGCAACAGCGCTGCGGATACGCTCTGCAGTGTCAGCCATACCTAGGTGCTCTAGCATTTGGATAGATGCTAAGATCACTGATGTTGGGTTTGCAAGGTTTTTACCAGCGATGTCTGGTGCGCTACCGTGTACAGCTTCGAAGATAGCTGCATCTTCACCAATGTTTGCGCCAGGAGCCATACCTAGACCACCAACAAGACCAGCACATAGATCAGATAAGATGTCACCGAATAAGTTTGTAGTAACGATTACATCAAACTCATCAGGAGTCATAACTAGTTTCATACATGTTGCATCAACAATCATTTCAGTTGATTCGATTTGTGGGTAACGCTCAGCGACTTCACGTGCAACTTTTAAGAATAAACCAGATGTTGATTTAAGGATGTTAGCTTTGTGTACAGCCGTTACTTTTTTACGACCTTCACGAACCGCTAGTTCGTATGCAAAAGTGACGATTTTTTCAGCACCTTCACGGGTGATTTTTGACATTGCTTCTGCTTCGTTACCATCTTCAGAAACAACTTGGCCAAGACCTGAGTACATACCTTGCGTGTTTTCACGAACTGTAATGATATCGATATCGTCGTAACGAGCTTGCGTACCTGCGAATGATTTAACAGGACGAACGTTTGCATAAAGGCCAAACTTTTTACGTAAAGTTACGTTGATTGATGTAAAACCTTCACCTACTGGTGTCGTTAATGGACCTTTTAAAGTGATCTTGTTACGCGCGATTGTGTCGATTGTTTCTTGCGGAAGTAACTCACCAGTTTTTTCTAGGGCAGCAAGGCCAGCATCAACGAATTCATAATCAAAATCGCAACCTGCAGCTTTAAGGATCTCAAGTGCTGAATCAATAATGCTAGGACCAATGCCGTCGCCTTTGATCACTGTGATGGTTTGTTTAGCCATTTACTTTTCCTATTTATGAGTAGATAAACACGTAAACTCGTCGCGAAATAGCATGCGATTTACTTGTTAGAAGGTTTACGTGGATGTGTTTGAAAATTTAAGCGGCTTTTATAGCAATTTATTCAGCTTTTTGCCAGTTTATCCTGTGAATACTGACTATAAACAGACTAAAGTTCATATTTATTTAACGTTTTCGCACTTTTTAACAACACATGCTAAAAATTGTCTGCAAATTCACAGTTTTTCAGATATGCATAAAAATCTGCTTTTGATTGCCAACCAGCAGCCGATAAACTGTCGAAAATAATCTGTTCTTGCCAACTACTAAACAGCGCCTTAGGCTGAAAAACGTAATAGGTAAATAGCTTAATCGCGACCCAATGCTTTTCATTGATATCAAGCTGTTGTTTTTTTTGTTGCTCACTGCTAAGTAAATGCTGTGTCCAGCTATTGTCACCAATCAGTTGATTTAAATACTCTGTCAAAGGAGCCTGATCTAGGTGGTTCACTCCAAATAAACAGGCAAGGGGTGGGCTTATTACCTGTTCTTCGGCCTGTTCAAATACGGTTTTGCGAGAAAGGCTCGTTGATTGATGCTCGCAAAGGTATAAAACATAAGCATATAAAGGTAAAGCAACCTGCTCAAATTGAACGGTCTCTGAGTGTTTAAATAGCGCCTGAATAATTCGCACCATATTTTCAAGTCGCTTAGAAATATGCTGAAAAAGCGGGTGCGATGTGGTTGCAACCAAACGCTGAAACAAGACTTTTTGAATAATTGCTGGGGCATTATCGTATCCGACCATTGATAAACAATGGCGTAAATCTTTGGCTCTTTGCTGTTCTTTATTGTATGGCTTCACAGCAACTGTAAGTTGCGTAATCAATTCAGGGTAGGGGCTCAAAAGCTTATTCAAACCACTGTAGCTGTACTCTTTTGATACTTTTAGCGCACTAATTAACGTTAAATAGTGCTGTCTACGCTGCTGATTAAGTGGTTGTGGCTCAACAAAGTTAATGTTTTCACTAAACCATACTGTGTATAGCAAACGAGTGTCTTGGCAAGGTCTTTGTTTATCAAATATGGTTAGATTTGCTTTAAAGCGATGCCAGCGAATCTTTTCAGGGCGACTGGCATCAACCAAAATATGGCGACCATGTTCATCAGTGGTTAAATAGATAAGCACTTGTTCCGCATACTTTACTTCACTGGCTGGAATATAAGGGCCAATATGTGCAATCAGTGCTTTTATTGCATTTTGAGCAAACTCGTTCGGTGTCCGCAAATAAATATCAGCTAAGGCTTTATGCACACTAATGTGACCACCTGATTCGCGATAAGTCGTATTCATGGCAATAATATTAGCCAAAGCAACTAGGGTTGTTGCGCCATCGTAAATCATAATTTTTGGCGCGCTTAATAGGGCTTGCTTATATTTATTTAAACGCGCTAATAAATGCTGAATCGAGAGTGTATGTGGGCCTGAGTCTTTTAGCAATTTTGCTGCTAACTGATGGCGACATTGCCAAAGCTTTTTATCTTGAGGCGTCAGTGCCTGACCTGCGGCCAATTTATTACTTTGGGATTGCACACAAAGATAATTCGCTAAACAGCAGCTAATAATTTGTTCACTAATAGCTTGGTTGTAGTTAAGACTACGACACAATATACAAGCTATAACACATTGGTTTACGACTAAATTTGTGGTGTAGCCATGGTTTGATACATACAGGCTTAATTGCGCTTGCATCCCTTTTGGGCAAGCTTGGTATATTAGGTAATACCGCTCAGCAAGGTTACTTAATAAAGGGAAAATTTGTGACCATTTTTGCTTTTGATGATAAAGCTTAAGTAGCTGGTGCGTACTATCAAATAAGCGTGCCAATTCCCGTGGCGTCACGTTTTCCATCATAAGCGGTTAGGTTTCTTGTTGATAGCTTTCATAGGCACTTGGCCCCCATAATACCAGCTGACCATTTTTAAAAAGTAGGCCTGTGCATTCATCTATGGTGGTTATCCCATCAGATTTAACATGCTGAGTGCGGTAAAAAATAATCTGCCAAACATTGTCTTTGACTCGTTTAGCATAGGTTAGATCGGGGCTGCCTAAATAATCAAGCACCGCATTAAGGTTTTCAGGCTTATCAATCGTTAGTTTTGCGATGTAGCGTTTATTAAAAGCTTCACGGTCTTGCCAGATCATGGCTTGCGGATCATCTTTATAAAAAGTGATCACAAGGGTTGCTATCAGTGCATAAACACCTAACCCAAGTACCAGATATTGGAAAACCTTTTTAAACATGTGTAACTCTATAAAACTAACGCGAATTTTCAGTATACGCTCAGTTAGCAAACTGTGCTACGAGATTGCGACTAATTGAGTCTTAACTGCTTTAAACTAAAGCCTAAGTTAATATCGGTACGCAGCATAACGAGGTTTTTTGATATCACAAACATGTCCATTTCTGAACTCAGCTTGCGTTTTAGAGTTGGGTTGAGCTCATCATCGTTAATGGCTGCTTCTATTGATTCATAATCATTTATTAGTTGCTGCGCCGACTTATTACCTATCCCTTTAACGCCCGGAATATCGTTAGTTTTATCACCAGCTAAAGCCCAAAAATCAGCAAGTCGATGCTTTGGTACATCAAAGCGTTGCTTGATATCTTCAAGCTCAATGTATTGCTTTTTGAAGTAATCAAAAATTGCAATTTGCTCAGATAAAAACGGTAAAAACCCTTTGTCGGTAGATACAATCGTCGAAGCGACATTGTTAGTCGCGGCTTTGTGAGCAAGGGTGGCAATGATATCGTCGGCTTCATCGTTATCAGGTGAAAACACCACAATGCCAGTGTCTTCAATTGCTTGTTTAAAGCGTGATAAGTTTTGCTTGAGGGTGTCAGGCATTGGTGAACGTGTACTTTTGTATGCCTCGAAGTAATGATAGCGCCAGCTTTTCTCGCCATCAAACACGGCAATAGCATGAGTCGCATTACACTGCTGGCGTAATTTTTTACAAGCATGTGCCACTCGGGCACAGCTTGCTTTTATCATATGTTCTTCACTGTGATGACTCTGATTACTATCAACAGCATAGATGCGCCTAATAAGATTTAGCGCATCTATTAAAAGTAATTGGGTTGTCACATTGGCTCCTGTTAGGCTTTGATCTCATAGCAAGGAATGTACTTACTGCCAGGTAACTTCATACGGCCTTGCTCAACAAATGCTGCCAGCAGTTTGTCCATATCAGCCATAAGCGCGGGTTCGCCACTTAGCACAAAGCGGCCATGTTGCTTAATGGCTTGTAAGCCTTCATCTTTAACATTACCAGCCACGATGCCTGAAAACGCACGGCGTAAATTTGCTGCGAGTTGCTGAGTGGGTTGATCTAAATGTAAATCTAAGCCCGACATATTAGCATGTGTTGGTGCAAACGGCTGTTGGAAATCATGATCGATTTTAAGTGTCCAGTTAAAGTAATAAGCATCACCTTGGCTTTTACGGTATTCACGTACTTCAGCCATTTTGGCTTTAAGCGTTTTACCAACGCGTTCTGGGTCATCAATGATCACTTCAAACTTATCAAGTGCAGCTTTACCCAATGTTTTCTCAACGAATTTACACAGCTCAATAAAGTAATTTTCACTTTGTTTAGGGCCAGTTAAGATCACAGGTAAACACTGCTTTTCGTTATCTGGGTGAAGCAAAATACCTAAAAGGTATAACAGCTCTTCTGCGGTACCCGCACCACCAGGGAAAATAATAATGCCATGGGCAGTACGAACGAATGCTTCTAAACGCTTTTCGATATCTGGTAAAATCACTAGCTCGTTTACAATCGGGTTAGGCGGCTCAGCAGCAATAATACTTGGTTCAGTTAAACCTAAGTAACGATTATTCGTAATACGCTGCTTGGCATGACCAATGGTGGCACCTTTCATCGGGCCTTTCATTGCCCCAGGGCCACAGCCAGTACAAATATTTAAGCCACGAAGGCCAAGCTCATAACCAACTTGCTTGGTGTATTTGTATTCAACTTCGTTAATGGAGTGGCCGCCCCAACAAACTATCATGCTTGGGTCGCTATTTACTCTTAGCGCACCTGCGTTTCGCAGCATATCAAAGACCATATGAGTAATGGCTTTTTGCTCTGTTAAATCTTTTTCGTACTTTTGACAAATAAACAGAATATCGCGAATAACCGAGAAGATATGTTCATGAATACCGGTAATAATTTCGCCATCAACAAAAGCAGATTCAGGTGGGTTTTCAAGTTCGATTTTAATCCCACGTTCGCGGCTTAATAAGCGAATATCAAAGTCTTCGTATTTATTGTAAATTTCAGAGCTTGAGTCGGTGTGGCTGCCCACATTGAGAACCGCGAGCACACAGTTCCTAAATAATTTATAGCGCTCGCTGGTGGATGATTGTTCGAGTAGATCAACTTCTAGTTGCGATAGTAAATCCAGTACACCTGTAGGATTCAGTTGTTTTAACATAAGCACTCTCCCGGCTCGTCAATGAGCCTTTATCATTGTGTGTCAAAGACCTCACTTAGTAGATGAGGCCTTTATTTGCTAATGCAAACTTTATTTCGTCCCTCGTTCTTGGCTTTGTATAGTGCTTCGTCTGCACGGTCAAAGGCAATCAGCGGGGTATCACCTTTTTTCAATTGGGTTGCACCAAGAGAAATGGTGATTTCTACTTGCTTATCTTTAAATTTAAACGGAATGCCTTGAATTGTTTTGCGCAGTTTTTCAAGCGGCATAGCGGCATTTTCAATCGACATTCCTGTCATTAATAACACAAACTCTTCGCCACCGTAACGGGCAATAAAGTCTGATTTACGAATTGATTTTTGTAGTGCTTTAGCAATCACTTGCAGCGTTTTATCACCAGCACTGTGGCCATATTTGTCATTGATTGATTTAAAGTGGTCAACATCTATCACCACAAAGGTAATGTCTGATTCTTGCACATTAAATAAGTTAAATTCATGACTAAAACGCTCATCAAACGCAGCACGGTTTGGCAACTTAGTTAGGCCATCGAGTAAGCTTTTAAAGCGCTGCTCATTGAGGCGCTGTTTGTAGGTCGAAAGCTTTGTTTCTAAATGACTAATGCGGCTATTAATATCGTTAAAGCTTGCAAGTAAGTTCTCGCGTTCTGCTTGTTCTAGTTTTTCTTTTGCAATTAAATCATCACTTAATGATTTTAACTCTTCTTCTACTAGCTCTTTAAGCGAAGAAATAGACGTGGCTTGCTGCGTTTGCGTGTGCAAGTTTTTAATCTTTGCTTCAATTTGTTTGTTAAGCGTTTCGTATTCAGCGCTGAGTGATTCTGAATGCTTACTGGTAGAAACAATAGAATGATGTAAATCTTCGATTGTTTGATTTAAAGAGATCAAAAAGCTTTGAGCAGATTGGCGCTCTTTACTCATATTACGCGTGACAATGCTGATAATGTTCAGCGCCGAATCAAGCAGGTCGTCAACACTATCATTATGAGTAATTTGACTTTTGATAGTCTTAATTTGCTCGGCACTTTCATCTTCAAGCACTAAGTCATTTGCTAGGGTTAGTAGCTGTCTAGCAAGTTCAGGTTTGATTTGCGCCTCAGCTGTACTTGTTGTTGCAAGCTTAGCTTGAAGGGCTTGATGATAGATAACCACTAGCTTTGAAAGTAGTGGTACAAAGTCATGATTAGACTGAATATTATTTAATTCATGATCGAGTAAATAGCGTAATGAGCGACGGGCATCATCGGGTAAGCCTTTTACTTTTTGTAGCTGTTTACCTGCATCTGTAACGCTTTGGTTCAATTCGCGTTGCAATGTCATCTGCTTGGTTTCTTGTTGCCTTAATAGGCCAAGCACGTCATCGATAAATGGCGTCAGCAATTCAAACTTAACCCCTTTCTTAAGGGCATTTCTGAATTTAGCTAAACGATTGTCTAACTCAATGTCTAGTCCTTTACAGCTGAGCGAGAGTTTCGCTGCGAACTGAGAAAGTACATCAACTTGATGCTTGCGCGCGTCCTCGACCACTGTTCGAGCGTCGATCGCTTGCTTTAACTTTTTATTAAGAACATCATGCTGCTGCTGCACCTAGTAATACCGCCATCAAGATTCAAATTGCTATACGCTAAGTTTACAACAAATTAATACGAAATGTAGGTTCCAAGTCAAAAACTTAGCTATTTTGTCTATCAAACTTGTTGCAATGGCAGTTTATCGGTTTTTAATTCACATTTTTTCTCGCAATTGTTAGGCTATTTCGCAATTTTGATAGTAATAAAAAGAGTTGTTATGAAAAAGTTTTTGGCAATGTCTATTTTGGCGGCCTGTTCTAGCAGTGCGTTTGCAGATGTAAACTACTCACTGTCTATTACTCAGCCTGAGCATCATCTAGGTAATGTGAGTGTTGAATTTCCCCAAACTGCTCAAGCACATTTAGATATTAAACTACCTGCATGGCGAACTGGTCGTTACGAAATTTTAAACCTTGCCAATGGCGTACGCTTTTTCGAAGCAAAAGACGATGACGGTAAACCACTAAAGTGGGAAAAAATTGATCACAGCACTTGGCGTGTTCACCTAAATGAGCCAACTCAAGTTAATGTGGATTACCAAGTGTACGCAAACGAGCTAGGCAAACGTGCTCGTCACATTGATGACAGCCATGCATTTATTGATGCATCGGGCTTTTTCATGTTCAGCGAATCATTTCGTCAAGACCCGGTAACCGTAAAACTAAATGTACCAAAAGCATGGCGTTCAGTATCGGGAATGGAAAACGCGGGTTCTAAACACAGCTTTAAAGCCGCTGATTACGATATCTTAGTCGATTCACCAATCGAAAGTGGCATCAATGAGCTACATAAGTTCACCGTTGATGGCCGTGAATACGAACTCGTTATTTGGGGTGATGGCAACTACGACGTAGATAAAATGCTAACCGACCTTAAAAAGCTAGTCACAACGGGTAATGTTATTTGGGATGGTTACCCGTATGAGCGTTATGTATTTATGGTTCATGCTACGTCAGGTGCCGGCGGTGCCACCGAGCATTTAAACTCAACAATTATCCAGCGCCCACGTGACCGTTTTGGTTCTCGCAAAGATTACCTTGCGTTTATCAGCACCGCAGCACACGAATTTATTCATACGTGGAACGTGAAAGCGTACCGTCCTAAAGGTATTGCACCTTACGACTACACCAATATTAACTACGCAAAAACATTATGGATTGCAGAGGGCTCAACCAGCTACTTTGAAGATCACTTAATGGTGCGCTCGGGTATTGAAACAACGGATGAGTTCTTTGGTACGTTAACAAAAACGATTAATCGTCACTTACAAACACCAGGTCGTGAAGTGCAAAGTGCAACCGAAACAAGCTTTGATAAGTGGATCAACCAAGGCGGCGACCACGCTCGTAACTACAGCACCAATATCTATTTAGAAGGTTCATTGATCTCAATGGCACTTGATATTGATTTGCTAGAAAAAAGCGATGGCAAAATCAGTTACCGCGATGTTCACCGTGCACTTTACAACAAGCATCGTTTACCAGATGGCTTTACCCCTGATGATGTAAAAGCGATTTTAAAAGAGCTAACAGGTCGCGATTACAGTGCTTGGTGGCAAGCGAATGTGGATGAGCCAGCTGCTATCGACTTTGATTCGCTACTTGCAAAAGTCGGTTTAGGTTTAACTCGCCCAGAAGGCGCAAAATCAGTACCGAGTATTGATTCTATGGCAAAAGATAGCGGTGAGTTACTAACTCTGACTCATGTTCGTCGTGGTGGCGCTGCATGGCAAGCGGGCTTAACGACAGATGATAAAATTGTCGCGTTCAACAAAAAGCATGTGGGTAAAGATTTAACTGCCAGCCTCGAAACCTTTAAAGCAGGCGACACAGTCACTGTTGATTTCATTAGACGTGATGCACTTCAAAGCACAACGCTGACACTGAGCGAAGACTTTGATAAAGAGAAAAAGGTTAAAGCATTAAAAGATGCAACACCAGCTCAAATGGCATTGTTTAAAGCATGGATGGGTGTTGACCACCCAAATCAAGCTAAATAACAGTCAAGCAAAATAACTCGTTAATGATTTTTGATTGGT
This sequence comes from Pseudoalteromonas sp. S4492, assembly GCF_005886115.1. Classification (NCBI taxonomy): domain Bacteria; kingdom Pseudomonadati; phylum Pseudomonadota; class Gammaproteobacteria; order Alteromonadales; family Pseudoalteromonadaceae; genus Pseudoalteromonas; species Pseudoalteromonas sp. S4492. The sequence goes on along the minus strand of NZ_PNCP01000042.1, from coordinate 95,154 downwards.
AAGAGAGGAGCTGCGGCTCCTTTCTTTTTGTTTGGTGTTTGCTGCGCTTTTACAAACTGCTTAGTGTATTGTGCGTTTAATAGTGCACTGTGAAGTTGCTGCTTTTTACGTCGCCAAAACGACTTTTTAACTTTGCTTGATCTATCACGAATATCGCTTTGTGAATTATCGGGTTGTGATACCGGGTAGGGCAGTAAAGAGTATCCGTATACGCCAGTTTCCCAAACGTGCTGTAAATCGCAGTCTACGGGGCGGCCAAATGTGGCAGTGGCTTTTAATAGCGCTTTTGCTCCGGCCAAACTAACAGCCGTTGCACAGCAGCCAGACATAAGCTTTTTATGAATAACTAAATGTTGCTCATCAGCAAGGGGTTTTGTAAAAGCAATGTCGCGATTACGGTCTTTATAAGCTGCCAACTTTATTAGTTGCCAAGGCTGTTTCAAAGTATTTATGTTTTCAATTGCACTGTGAATTGAGCGGTCGAGAACAAAGTCATCTTCTAAAATAATCGCGTATTCTAACTGCCTATCGACAATAGTTTGCCATGCTTTTCTGTGACTCAGGTAGCAGCCAATTTCACCCTTACTCAAGGGCTTATGATATTTTTTCAGGTTTAAATCAGCACTGTAATGCTGGGCAATCGCTGAATCCGACAGTGTCCTGCCATCAATTGCATCAAGGCGTTCAAATGCCAAATTTTGTGCGTTGAGCTCATGGCTTACACGGTTTAATCGTTCAGTAGAGCTTGCTAAGTTGATTACAAAAATAGCGGTCATTATCGTTACCTGATAGTCAGTTTTAATCAGGCTAACAAGCTTTAATGACGCTTGGGTGTCAGAACTATTTCGCTTTTATGTCAGGACGGGGAGTGTTTAAAATCGCTTGTTTTTCTTGCTCGGATAAAATGATCCAATCAAAAATTTCATCATTACTGCGACCACAGCCAGTACAAAAGCCGTTTAGGCGATGACATTGACCGATGCAATCTGTTTTAAAGTGGCTGGTTGGTATTTTTGATTTTGTCATAGTTAATGTGAAGGCTAATGTCTATTAGCCTTCCAAAGTGTATTACTTACCTTCAACTGGCTTACCAATTTCAAGGGTGGTAGACCAAGGCTGTTTACGCGACAGGGTTTTACCCGAGTGAATTGAAATAACAGGGTTGTTTTCGTCAAGTACAAACGTGGTGCGTAACGATTCAGCAGATTCTTTTTGTGTTTGATGCCAATTATTACCTGCTAAACACGCTTGGGTAAAGTTAACCGCACGGGTGTGATCAGCGACAGCTTGCTGCTGTTGCTCATAGTTGCCTACACAGCGGTAGGTGACATTGTCTTTATCAAGCGCTGTGATTTGACAGTTATCGGCAATAAGGTTGTATTTTGCTGTCCATGTTTCCATGTATTTAGTATTTACACGGCTACGTTTTAAGCCTTCAAAGCGGTTGTCGTAAGCACCTAATAGGGCATTGATTTTCTCGCAAGGGGTTAGGTTATCAATGGCCGCTTGTTGTTCAGTTGTCAGTCCTGTACAACCAGTTAAAACAAGGCCAGTTAGTAAGGCGGCGAGTGGCTTTTTCATATCAGGCTATCCTTTTAAATAGCAGTTCCTTAAACGTTTCCTAAAGGATACCTAAGCCCTTGTAAAAATGCTAATAAAGATTGGTGATTACAATTTAAAATGCCTTCGCAAAGGAAGGCATTTTAATTGCTAATAACGGTGAAGCGTGGGCTTACATCTTAGTTTTACCAGCAATGTTGGTCACTTTTACTGAGCCAGAACCATCACTTAGTAACTCAAAGTTTGCTGCGGTATCAACGCGAATGCTGCCCGAACCATCTGAAACGACAACATCACCCGAAATATCATTTAAGTCGATACCGCCTGAGCGATCGTGTACTTCAATATTGCCCTGTGCTTTAGCAACATTAATATTGCCAGAGCCGTCATGAATTTTAATATCATGGCTTACATTACGAACATCAATGCTACCCGAACCATCATTGATTTCTAATGTGCCTGTAATGTCATTTGCGGTAATTGAACCAGAACCATCGTTGATCACTGTATTAGCGACTTTGCTAATAATAATTTCACCCGACCCATCGTGCACATCAACATTAAATGAACGAGGGATAGAAACAGTTAAATCAATGCGAGTTTGTTTGTTGGTTTGATATTCACATTGGCCTGCACCAAGCGCAGCACGCTTACCTTTAGCTTCAAGCGTTAAGCAATACTCATCATGTGGCTTTTCTTGATAAATCTCGGCTTTAACGGTCACTTGATCACTGTCATTACCGGTAATGTGTAAAAAACCTGAGCCAGCTTCTACTTTTAAAGCGCTTAATGATGCTGCATCTAGCGTTAGGTTTTTAGTTGCTTGTAGAGGCATTTCACCCCAAGCAAATGTCTGTGCTGATAATAAGCCTGCGGCAATGAGTGAGAGTGTTTTTACTGTACTTAACATGGTTCTTCCCTTTCAAATGTGTGGTGTTATTAGCTTAGTCGCAGGTGCTGATAAAAAAGGTTTAAAGGGTTTAAAAATTCTTTACACAAATAGGCAAGAATGCGCGAGCTTCAGGCATTTATGGTTTTTCGCGATGCTTTAGACTGAAATAGTAGACCATAACCTAAGCAAGCCAAGGAGAAACACATGAGTGATTCAGCGCAAACAAACGATATGCAAGTGATTAAGTCAGGTTCTCAAGATCCAATTGCAGGGCCAGCCGAATGTTTCACAGGTAAAGTGCAAATTAGTACTTTATTTAATGCCCCTGCACCTGCACGCGTTGGTGTTGCTGTGGTGGAGTTTTCAAAAGGTGCTCGCACCAATTGGCATTCTCATCCACTCGGCCAAGTTTTATTAGTTACAGAAGGTCAAGGTTGGACACAGTGCGAGGGTGGTGAGAAAACAGTCATCAATCCAGGTGATTTAATTTGGTGTAACTGCGGAAAAAGGCACTGGCATGGTGCAACAGCCGATAGTGCAATGAAGCACGTAGCAATTCAAGAAGCACTCGATGGTAAACCTGTTGATTGGTTCGAAGCTGTTTCTGATGAAGATTATTTAGCATAAGGTACATTGGAATGTGTGACAAACATGAAACGCAAGACTTATCACGTCGTAATTTTATTAAAACGAGTTCAGCTTTAGGCGCAGGCCTGTTATTAGGTGGCTTTGCGGCGCCTTCGTTTGCAGCATCATCTGAGCAGCTTGCAAATGGCAATATAAAATCTCGAGGCTATGCGGCTTTTGATAATTCAGGCTTACTAAAACCATGGGAGTTTGAAAGACGCCCAGTTGGTGATAACGATATTTTAATCGAAATTAAATTCGCCAGTATTTGCCACTCAGATATTCATCAGATGAAAGGCCATTGGGGCGCACAGCAATACCCTCAAGTACCGGGTCATGAAGTTGCAGGTATCGTAACTGCGGTCGGTAAGAATGTGACTAAGTTTAAAGTGGGCGACCGTGCTGGTGTAGGTTGTATGGTTGATAGCTGTCTTGACTGCAATAGCTGTAAAGATCAAGGCGAGCAATATTGCCCAGAAACAAAATTCACTTATGGCTACCCTGATGAGCGGTCACCGACGGGTATCACACAAGGTGGTTACTCGAATAACATTGTTGTTCGCGATCATTTTGCAGTGCATATTCCTGAAAACATGAGCTTAGAGCATGCTGCTCCTTTATTATGTGCCGGCATTACAACGTATTCTCCGCTGCTTAAATTCAACTTGAAAAAAGGCGATAAAGTAGGTGTTGTTGGTATTGGTGGGCTTGGACACTTAGCTGTTAAATTAGCTGTGTCGCAAGGTGCTGATGTCTACGCGTTCACTAGCTCTAAAGACAAAGTAGCCGATATTAAAGCCTTTGGCGCTAAAGTGGTTGTTGTGGACGGTGAAGACGCTTACAACGAACATAAGTCACAGCTTGATTATTTAATTAATACCTTGCCAGTGAAATATGATGTCGCTAAATATGCTTCATTAGTAAAACCATTTGGCACCTACACCCAAGTGGGGATGCCAGAAGAATTTTCATTAAACATGAATGCATTAGCATTGGCTGCAAGCCGCGTAAACTTTAATGCTTCGTTAATTGGTGATATGCAAGAAACGCAAGACGTTGTTGATTACTGTGCTAAGAATAATATTCTGCCAGCAACCCAGTTAATCAAAGCCTCTGAAATCAATAATGCATGGCAAAGCGTGGTGGATAAAAAAGCGCGCTATCGTTATGTAATTGATGCCTCAACATTTTAAATAATTTTTAGATTGAGTAAGCCAAACGCCATACCCAGTATGGCGTTTTTTGTTGTTCCTTTTTTATTCGGCGATTTGTCGCTTAAAGAGCGAATACTGCCGTAAAAACATATCATTATTTTTTTCTTTTGCTAACTTAAACTCTTTGGCCCCTCAAGGAGTAATAATGAAAAAAATAACCTTACTAAGTACGTTGTTGTGCTCCAGCTTTTTTGTTTGTAGCGAAGAAATAGATACAACCTTGAACGCTTATGCCGCTGGGTACGTCGCCAATTTTACCTGTAGTGCCACGTTTAACGCTGGTAAAAGCAAAGATCAAATCGATATTGATGAACTTACCGGTATTTACCCTTTAATCGCAGACACCGTAAAAACACTGCAAGCGAACATTGATACTGAGCACAAGCGAGTCATTGTTGATTACGATAAAGATAAACAGCGCATATCGGTGTGGCGTCCTCGTTTAGGCTGTGTTGATTTACCCGTAGGGGCAAGCCTTAAAGCTGCAACACTCGTGCAAGCACCGTTTAAAGAAAATTTAGCCTACCAAAAGGATGATGGTAAGCCTTGGCAAACGTTAAATGGTGTTAATAAAGCAACGGGTAATAAGGCGCTTGATGAGATTATTGCTCAGGCTTTTACTCGTCATTATGGTGAAGGCGCACGCACTTCAGCAATTTTAATAGCAAGCCCTGAGGCAATTTTAGCAGAGCAATATAAAGCAGGCTTTACCCCAGAAACCGCACAGCGTACTTGGTCTGTTGCAAAAAGTATTGGCGCGAGCATCATTGGTGTGGCGGTAGCACAAAAACGACTTGATGTTACAAAGCCTACGGGGCTTGAAAGCTGGTCTCACCCGCTTGACCCTCGTGGCGAAATTACCCTTGAAAACTTGCTTCATATGGCATCGGGCTTAGACAGTAATAAAGCGGGCAATCGTACGGATCGTGTGTATATGGGCGGCGGTTTAGTGTCTGACACTGCAACGCATACCGCATTAGAAGTAAAGCCAGGCAGTCGCTGGAAATACGCTAATAACGACACCATGTTAGCGTTACGTACCTTACGAGAAACGTTTAACGATGAAGCGAGCTATTTGCGTTATCCGTATGACAATTTACTCGATAAAGTCGGCATGCAGCACACATTTTTAGAGTCAGATTGGCAAAGTGACTTTATTTTGTCATCGCAAGTGTGGACTACTTCAAGGGATCTTGCTCGCTTGGGGCTATTACATCTAAATAATGGTCGCTGGCAAGGTGAGCAAATATTACCAAAAGACTGGTTAAGTTATATTAGTGAACCAGCTCCTGCTCAACCCCCAGAAACGGCACCGGGATACGGCGCACAGTGGTGGCTTTATAACGAACGTTTTCCTGAATTACCAAACGATACTATTGCGGCGCGAGGCAACCGTGGTCAATATTTGGTGATTATTCCAAGCGAGCAGTTAGTGATTGTTAGGCGAGGGTATGACCTTGCGGGTCTTAAAGGCTTTAGTGAACATGACTTTACCCGTGATGTTTTAAAAGCACTGGGTAAAGTCAGTCACTAATTTAGATTTGAGGTTAATGGCTAAGTGGCGTTAACCTCAATTGCAAGCGGTAGTGTTGCTGAACACTTGGCTCTAAACGGTAATTGTCATAAGGCTTAGCTCCCCAACTGTTATCACCACCGACACCACGTTGGCGTAAATCAATATTTAGCTCAGTCAATGGTCTTGGAGTGATATCGGTAGCATGACGGTTTGTGCCAGTTTTAGGATAGTCAAAGTCGGCAACCGTATTATGGTGTGCAGTAAAGTCGAATTTTGGCTCTCCCTGAACTTTTAAACCAACCCCTTGCGAATTACGAATTTCAAGCCAGCGGGTATCGCTGCGATTTCCATTTTCTTGTGGACGAATATACTGGGTGTATAAATCGGCTACTGAGCTTGAGTAAATACCTAAATCTGCTGCATATTTACGGTCCTGATAGTTTTCCCATGGTCCTCGACCATACCACTTTACAAAATCAAAGCCGTCAGGCATTTGTAGCTGTAACCCAAAGCGAGGCATTTCAGGTAGCCCTTTATCAAGGGTTGCTTGGTAATCAATGTCGACTTGGCCAAATTCGCCAACAGTGTAACTTATTTGGGCATCACTATTTAAACTTGGAAAATGAAGCGTGAATGTCACCTTTGCTTTACCTGCTGATGAGACAACATCTACATGCGTAACCTCAGCAAGTTGCGATGCATTTTTATAAGCTGCAGCAGATTTTTCCCATAACCGGTTGCCATTATCTTTGTCGGTCATCGCTCGCCAAAAATTTGGAAATACACCTTGCTTGATTAGCTCTACTTCGTTTGAACGATAGCTCGAAAGTCGCCCTGTCTCTTTATTAAATATCAGCTTAGTTTTAGCTGTACTAACTGTGACCTGAAGGTCAGATTCTGCAACTCTTAGGCTGTCATCAGCTTTTAAGTGGGCAAGAGACAAACTACTTTGTAAAATAAATTGCTCGCTTGCGACGACCAGCCCTTTATTTCTAACGCCTTCTTCTTGTTTTAGTTTGAATTGAATATTGAGAGTATATTCTGCATTTTTTAATCGCGTGTAGTCATTGAGTTCACTAAGAGTAATCAACTCACTTTGTTGAGCGGGTGTACTTAATTGCTTTAATGAACCTTGCTTAACAACTAAGCCATTTTCAAGTAGCTGCCAGTGTGTATCTAGATAGCTTAAATCACGGAAAAAGTTTCGATTGCTGATCTTAAATTGGCTTGCTGAAACCATTTTTACAGCGACATTCTGATAAAGCTTTTTAACTTCAAATAAGACTGGGTGAGGTACTCGGTCTGCACCAATTAGACCATTTGCCAGATAATTATTAGCATTTCGTGTACCTTCAGGTTCAAAATCACCACCATAAGCGAGTATACGTTTGCCTTGCTCATCCGTTTTATAGAGACCTTGATCCACCCAATCCCAAATGCTACCACCTTGAACTTGCGAATGCTGGTAAACGAAATCCCATAATTCTTTTAGATTGCCTCCGCTATTTCCCATGGTGTGGGCGTATTCAACCCAAATGAAAGGTTTATCAGGGTAATTACCTAAGTATTGGCTGGTAATTTCATCTCGGTCAGCATACATCCATCCCACAACATCAGTCATGGTTTCTTTATACCAGTTAGCTCGGGTTTCGTATTGTACAATGCGATTGCTGTCTTTTGATTTGGCAAGAAGATAAGCCTCACGAATACTCGGGCCTGGGCCTATCTCATTTCCTAAAGACCACGAAATAATAGAAGGGTGATTTTTATCTCGTTCAATCATGCCATTTACGCGATCTAAAATGGCTTCTTTAAATTGTGGATCATTACCTAGGCTATCTTCTTCAAAGCCATAACCATGAGATTCAACATTTGCTTCATCGATGACATATAGACCATATTTGTCGCATAAACGGTACCAGTAAGGATCATTGGGGTAATGTGATGCTCTTACGGTGTTGATGTTATTAAGCTTCATTAACTCAATATCTTTACGCATGCTTTCACGACCAATTGCTTGGCCATTTTCAGGCTCATGCTCATGACGGTTAACACCTTTAATCATAATTGGTTGGCCATTTACTAACAATAAGCCATCTTTTATTTCAACATTTTTAAAACCAATAGCTTCGCGAACGACTTGTTGCTCTTGCCCATCTTGTGTCAAAGTAAGCTGTAAGTCATACAGCTTAGGGACTTCAGCCGACCAAGCTGTGATGTCTTTCAATGTTGTATTGAAGCTAATCGTGTGTTTTTCTCCAGCTTCGCTTTTTAGTTTTTGTGTGTTTTGCCAAAGTAGGGTGTCACCATCGAAAATAGCACTATGTAATGTTGAGCTGCTAGCATCATCGTTCGTATTTTCTACAGTGACGTCTAAATTAAGCAAGCCATCTTTAAAATTGTTAATTAGCGATGTTGCAGCATGGAAATCCCATAATTGAGTTTTTGGCACGACTTGCAAGAAAACGTCACGTTGAATACCACTAATCCGCCACATATCTTGATCTTCTAAATAACTGCCGTCACTCCAACGGAATACTTCAACAGCAAGTGTGTTCTTACCAGGCGAAACAACCTCTGTTATATCAAACTCGGCGGGGAGTTTACCGTCTTGGCTATAACCTAGTTTTTTACCGTTCACCCAAACATAAAAAGCAGAGCGAACTGCACCAAAATGAAGGATAATACGCTTATCTTGCCAATCGTCAGCTATCGTGAAATCTCGTCGGTACGAACCGACAGGGTTATAGTCAGGCGCATAAGGCTTATTTTTTTTAAAGCCATAACCATGATTAACATAAATAGGGTAGTCGTAACCTTGTAATTGCCAGTTCGAAGGAACTGGTGTGGTAGGCCAATCAGAAACGTCAACACTCGGTTTAAAGAAATCCATAGGACGTAAACTTGGTTTCTCAGCAAAATTGAAGTGCCAGTCTCCATTGAGCGTATGGTATTGTGATGATGCTTTGTCATCAGCAAGTACCGCAGCATTCTCTGAATTGTAACTTGCAAAATACGCACGATCTGCGAGTGTCCCGACAGAAAAAACAGCCGGGTTTTCCCAATCGTTTTTAGGACTGCTTGATACATTACTTTTATTTACTTTGGTTGAGTTTTGCTGACATGCAGTGAGTAGGAATGAGCTGCTTAATAAAAGTAGCGGAAGTTTAAACTTGCCAAAAAGAGAGCGGTTCATTGTAAGTCCTTTAATTGTGTGTTCTTTTTATTGTTAATACAATATTACTTTTTAGCGTGATTTGTAAAGATGAAGCAAAAATACCAAGACTGATTGGCTTTTGTTTTTTATTCATAAAATTCAGTTGGTTATGGTTGTGTAGGATGCTGTATGAAGAGAGCTCGGACAAACAGGCAAGAAAATGAGAGTATTAGGCAAGATAAAAGCTGCTTTTAGAATGCATAAAAAGCAGCTTTGCTAACTGGAGAGTTAGTATCTACTACAAGGGCTCTATAGTGACATCCGCTTGGCCTAAACTTTTAAAAAACTGACTATCGCCCGTTATTTTACCAAGTTTTATCAGACCATTTGCATAACTTTGCTGCTTATAAAAGAGCGCAAGGTTACCCCAAGGTGCGTAATAAGTAATGTCTCCTGCGTTAGCATCGGTGCCAGCAGGTAAGCCTTGTAGATTTAATTTCTCTGGTAAAGTGGCAATTTTCTCAGCATTGGCAAAGTCTTCTACTTTTAGAGTCAGTGGTAGAAGTTGATAAAAATGCTTAGCGGCATTGTTACTTTCTAGAGTCGCTTGCATAGTTTTGCCGTTACTGGTGAACTTTATTTGCATTTCACTTACCATCTTTACTGCTTTTTTAAATATTGCTTATCTGTTACTGGCTCTAACCAATCAACAACCTTACCGTCTTTTGATTCTTGAATAGCTAAGTGCATCATGGCTGTTTTATCTGTAGCACCGTGCCAATGTTTAACATTAGCAGGAATATGTACAACGTCACCTGGTTTTATAACCTGAGGTTGTCCATGCCACTGATTAACCCAGCCCATACCTGATGTAACAATTAAGGTTTGGCCAACAGGGTGGGTGTGCCAGTTTGTGCGAGCGCCGGGCTCAAACGTTACCATGGCACCAGCGGCTTTCGCTTCGCCATGAGCTTGGAAACTAGGCTCGACGCGTACTTTGCCCGTGAAATACTTGTCGAGCCCAGTCATTGGGTACTGAGTGCCATTTTTTTGCACTGTGATTTGCGGTAATTCTAAACGTTGTGAAGAGGCGTTTTCTGCATGACTAAATGCACTCATCGTTAAGATAAGGGTACCGATAATATACTTCATACTTTTCTCCATGTGTTTGTAACCGAACGAATCTTCATTTTGGCTAAAAACTGTGCCTTTAAAAAGTACAATGCACGCAAGTTATTGCCTATTAGTCCGAGGCGGCAAATTTACCACTGGTCAATATTGTATAACCGAGCGTATAGTTAAGTATCTTGAATTTAATTGGGTTGGTTATGCATTCAGATTATGATGCTATTGCTAAAATGAGCGCTGCTTTAGCAGATAAGATTGCGCCGCTTATTGGGCAGCAAGAAACCGCTGATAGCGTGATTGAGGATTTGTTTTTTTATCGACAAACACAGGCCGCCACCTCTTGTTCAATGTGTGTGGTTGAACCAAGTATTGCACTGGTGCTACAAGGGGCAAAAAGCATGACCTTGGGCGAAGATGTTTTCAAGTATGACCCACACAAATATTTGATTACCTCTATTGATTTGCCTGCAAAAATGCAAGTTCTTGAAGCAAAAGACGACGCACCTTATTTAGGCTTAGTGTTAAAGCTTGATTTGGCTATGTTAGGTGAACTGATTTCGCAAATACCGCTCGACAAATTAAACAAGCAATCACTGAACAAGGGGATGACCTTAGGCAAAATGACAGAGCCGCTACTTAACGCTTTTACGCGATTAATTGAGCTGGTTGATGATCCTGAGTCTATGCCTGTGCTGGCACCATTAATAAAGCGCGAAATTTTTTGGCGTGTACTTAATAGTGAGCATGGGGCGGAGCTTCGCCATATAGTATCGACAGGTAGCCAAGGGCTGAGAATTGCACGTAGTGTTAAATGGTTAAAAGAAAACTATGATCAACCCTTGAGTGTAGAGGACTTAGCGGGTCTTGCGAAAATGAGTAAATCGACTTTTCACCATCATTTTCGAGATCTAACTTCAATGAGTCCGTTACAATATCAAAAGCGTTTAAGGTTAATGGAAGCAAGAAGGTTGATGGTTGGCGAGAGTATGGATGCGTCAGGTGCTGCTTTTAAGGTTGGCTACGAAAGCCCCTCACAATTTTCTCGTGAGTATTCTCGGTTTTTTGGTTTATCACCAAAACGAGATGTTGAGGCGTTTTTAGCAACGGCTAAATAGCCCGTTACTTATAATACCAATGGGCAATAATAGTTAGTTAAACGAATTGGTATAAAAAACGAATGGGCATATCCCTATGTCCCATTCGTTACCATGACACGCTTTACTTAAAGACTTGCTGTGAAAAACTCAGCAATCTTAGTGAATGGAATTAAAGCCACATCATCATATAAATCAACATGACCTGCATTTGGCACAACCAATAATTGCTTAGGCTCAGCAGCTAAATCATAGGCTTGTTGGCTAAACTCAAATGAGTGAGCTTGTTCACCAGCAACAAACAGTAATGGACGTGGTGAAATAGTTTCAATATCGTTAAATGGATAAAAGTTCATAAAACGCACATTGCTGCTTAATGTTGGGTGTGTAGTTAAATCTGCTGATGAGCGCTCTGGTGTATATTCGCCACGCTCAGTGCGATAAAAGTCATAAAACTCTTTTGCAATTGGGTGTGAGCTTTCATCAATGTGATGCGGACAGCCACCTGTGTACTGCACTTCGCCACCTAGGTACTCAACATTACGTTGCTCAGCGGCTTCATCAAGCATACCTTTACGCATATCAAGGTCGATAGAGTTACCTAAACCATTGCGCGTCGCGCCACCCATGTCATACATACTCACTGTTGCTACAGCTTTGATACGTGGGTCAATTTTAGCGGCACTAATGATGAAACTACCACTACCACATACACCTAAACCACCAATGCTTTCTTTGTTGACGTATGAACGGCTAGCAAGGTAATCGACACCAGCACTGAATGACTCTGCGTATAAATCAGGCAGCACAGTATTACGTGGTTCGCCGTCACTTTCGCCCCAGAAGCTAAGATCAATTGCCAAAGTTACAAAGCCTAGCTCTGCAAGTTTAGTTGCATATAAAGTAGCACTTTGCTCTTTTACCGCACCCATAGGATGACCAATTACAAGTGCCGGATGGTTCGCGCCTTTCTCAGCATTTTTTGGTGTAAAAAGATTACCGACTACATTCATCTGTAATTGGTTTTTGAAAATTACTTTTTCAAAGTTAACAGCATCGCTTTGGTAAAAATTATCCGTTGAGGTAGTCATAACACTCTCCTATTTTGTGATTAACAGGGACTGCAATTTGTTTTCACAATGCAGCTTTGATGAGGTTATTGTCGGATATTTATGCAGTTTGGCGTTATATTAGAACAGTCGATTTATTGCCTAAAAGTGTCGAATGTATAAAAAGCTGCAGCAAGCGCTGCAGCTTATTCATTTACTTGTGGCGGCCTTGTAAACAGCTCACCACATCAGCCAGCGATAGGCCTTGGCGCTGCAATAACACAGTTAAATGATACAGTAAGTCTGCCGATTCATTGGTTAATTCATCGTTATCATGTTTCATGGCTGCAAGGGCAACTTCAACACCTTCTTCACCCACTTTTTGGCAACTACGGCTTAAGTCTTTTGCGAACAAAGACGCTGTGTAGCTTTTGCTTGGATCATCGTCTTTACGCGAAACAATCACTTGTTCAAGCTCAGCTAAAAACGACAAGCTAGGTTTAGCATCATCGCCAAAACAGCTTTGTGTACCTAGGTGGCATGTTGGCCCAAGTGGGTTTGCCAGTACTAATAGTGAGTCGTAATCACAGTCGGTGTGCACAGAAACTACTTCAAGGTAGTTTTCTGATGTTTCGCCTTTGGTCCATAAGCGCTCTTTAGAACGCGAGTAAAAGGTTACTTTTTGCTTGTCGAAAGTGGCAGCTAATGCATCTTGATTCATAAAGCCTTGCATTAAAATTACCCCAGAGCGTGCGTCTTGCACGATAGCTGGGATCAATTCGCTTTTGGCAAAGTCGACTTGAGAAAGAGTGTCTTTGGTTAATTGCATAGTCTTGCCGCTACATTATTATCAGTTAAAAATTGTTTTAGTTCGCCAATATCAATGACGTTCTTGTGAAATACGCTGGCAGCGAGCGCACCATCAACTTGGCTTTGCTGAAATACATCAACAAAGTCTTGCATCGTCCCTGCGCCACCTGAAGCAATCAGAGGAATATCACACAGTGCACGCATTTTTGATAGCTGAACATTGTCGTAGCCTTTACGCACGCCATCTTGATTCATGCAATTTAGTACGATTTCACCAGCGCCTAGGTCTTGCACGCGCTTAACCCATTCTTCGGTTTTGTAGCGAGTACGGCTTGATGCATTTGGGTCGCCAGTCAGCTGATACACTAAATACTCGCCAGTGTTTTCATCATAAAAGCTATCAATACCCACAACCACGCATTGTTTACCAAACTCATCGTGTAATTCTTTGATAAGCTCTGGGCGAGCAATAGCGGGGCTGTTAATACTGATTTTATCTGCACCACGTTCTAAAACACGTGCTGCATCGGCAACAGATTTAATGCCGCCTGCCACACAAAATGGAATATCAATGTGGCGCGCAATGTTCTCTACCCAATTGACATCAAGTAGGCGTTTTTCGACGCTGGCACTGATTTCATAAAACACCAGTTCATCCGCACCGGCATCGCTGTAAGCTTTGGCAAGCGTTAAAATATCACCAACCACTTCATGGCCTTTAAATTTAACACCTTTAACGACTTGGCCGTCTTTTACATCTAAACAAGGGATTATGCGTTTTGATAACATGCTAGCGCCTCCTCAACATTAAAGGCACCATCAAGCAATGATTTACCTAAGATAACACCGCCAACGCCCAGTTTTTTCAGCTTTGCAATATCATCCAGTGAGCTTACACCGCCTGAAGCTTGAACTTTAATCTCGCTGTTGTGGTTGGTTAAATCTTCATAAAGTGCAAACGAAGGACCAGTCATGGTGCCGTCTTTACTGATGTCAGTACACAGAAAATCAACCACGCCAAGTGCCACGTAAAAATCAACAAGTTCGAACAAACCAAACTCAGATTCACTTAACCAACCATGTGTTGCGGGTGCCCAGCCGTTGTCAGTTTTATTAACATCTAATGCGATAACAAAGTGAGAGCTGCCAAATTTTTCAATCCACGCCTTTACTTGTTCGCGCTTTTCAACGGCCATTGAGCCAATCACGACTTGATTAGCACCGGCTTCAAGCCAGTCAGCAACATCTTGCTCAGAGCGAATACCACCGCCCACTTGATAAGGCACATTAAGCGCTTTAGTCGCAGCTTGAATATGCTGCCACTGTTTTTTATTTGGATCGCGCGCGCCTTCTAAATCCACTAGGTGCAGTTTGCCTGCGCCGCTGTTTGCGTACTCTTGTAAGCGTGCGCCAAGTTCGTAAGGGTAAAATTGTGCTGTATCATACTTACCTTGGTATAAGCGCACAATTTGGTTTTGTAATACATCGAGTGCTGGAATAATCACGTTTATTTCTCTTATTTTTTGCTGCGCTTACAGCTGCCAATCTAAAAAGTTTTGTAAAAGTCGCGTGCCTACTTTGGCGCTTCGCTCAGGGTGGAACTGCATGCCTGCGTAGTTATCTTTGGCAACTATCGCTGAAAAAGCTTGCCCGTATTCACCGCTAACTAGGGTGGCATCGTTTACTGTGTGCGCAAAGCTATGCACAAAGTACACTTGATCTTGCGCAGATAACCCTTTGGTAAGGGCATGCTCTTTTAGCACGCTTAGGTCATTCCACCCCATATGTGGTGAGGTTAATGTGCCCACTTCTAAGTGCTTAACAACACCCGGAATTTTGCCAAGGCAATCAACATTACCTTCTTCTGTGCTGTCGCAAAGTAATTGCATGCCTAAACAAATGCCCATTAGCGGGCGCTGATATTCATCAATTGCTTGCTGCCAACCACCGTCTTTTAAGCGTTTCATCGCAACAGATGCATGACCTACGCCAGGTAAAATGGCACGTTCAAAGCCTTTTAGTTGCTCAGGTGAGGTGATCACCTCAGGCGTTTTCCCTAAGCGCTCAAAGGCAAAACGAACTGAGTTAATGTTGGCACAACCGGTATTAATTATGGCAATCATAAACACCCCTTAGAGCTGGCAGTTTGTTGTGAGGCATCTTTTGCAATCGCAGCGCGAAGTGCTCTTGCAAACGCTTTAAAAAGGCCTTCAACTTGGTGATGACAATTACCATCGCTAACCGACAAAATAAGGCTCATGGCGGCATTATCACTTAAGCTTTTAAAGAAGTGTTCAACCATTTGCACGTCTAAGTCGCCCACTTTTTCACGGCTAAAATCGGCATTTAATACAAACGAGGCGCGGCCCGATAAGTCAATTTGCGCTTCTGCTTTACATTCATCCATAGGGAGTGCAAAGCCATAGCGACCAATTTGCGTTTTTGTTCCTAGCGCTTGTTTAAGGGCAAGGCCAAGTGCAATGCCGATATCTTCAACTAGGTGGTGTTCATCAATGTGTAAGTCGCCAGTGGCTTGAATATTAAGTCCGATATTGGCGTGTGTACGAATTTGGTCAAGCATGTGGTCGAAAAAGCCAAGGCCAGTGCTAATTTCGCCATTTTTTGTTTGGTCTAAATTAACTTGCACATCGATTTGCGTTTCTTTGGTATTGCGAGTGACACGGCCTTCACGGTTCGCGGTTGTCAGCTTAGTGACAATGGTATCCCAGCTGCCGTCATACAAAATACCTTCGCAGCATAAGTTATTAGCAAGTCCGATATCTGTTTGGCGGTCGCCAATCACAAATGAGCGTGCTAAATCGACTTTACCTGAGCGCATCAGCTCAGTAAGTAAGCCGGTTTTTGGTTTACGGCAGTCACAATTTTGTTCATCAAAGTGCGGGCAGATCAGAACTTCATCAAATTTAATCCCTTGGCTGTTTAAGATATCCATCATCTTGTCTTGGGCAATATCAAAATCAGCGGTTGGGAAGCTATCAGTGCCTAAACCATCTTGGTTTGAAACCATCACAAGGCGGTAACCTGCCGCTTGAAGTTGCAATAGAGCAGGGATCACATTCGGCAAGAACACTAATTTTTCTAGGCTATCAACCTGTTTGTCGGTGATAGGCTCTTCGATAATCGTGCCATCGCGGTCAATAAATAAATACGGGTTGCTCATGATAATTCCTGTTCTACTGTATTGCTGGTCAGTGATAAGCCATCTAACCAAATTTTTACTTGTTCTAGTTCTTGCTCGTTACCGATAGAAATTCGTAACCAATCATTTTCGCCATATAAAGTGAAGGCACGCATCACGAGTCCTTGCTCAAGTGCGATATTAAATGATTGTTTGTCTTTTAGTTTTAAGGTGACGAAGTTACCTTCACCGCTCAGTACTTTGATAACAGCAGGTGATTGCTCAAGCCAGCTTTTCAGTTTGGCTTTTAAGCTATTTAGAATAGTCACCTGACGGCGCATTGAAGCGATGTTGTCGCTACTTAATGCATCTGCGGCAATGCTCGCCACCACCGTAGATACAGGGTAAGGCGCAATCACTTTACGAATAGGTGCAAGTAGCTCGCTGTTGGCTAGCGTGAAGCCTGTTCTTAAACCCGCAAGTGCAAATGCTTTTGATAAGGTTCTTAATACCACAAGGTTACTAAACTCGTTGATCAGGCTTGCCGCTGTTTGTTCTGGGCAAAATTCTATATAAGCTTCATCCACCACTACAATCGCTTTACCCGCAAGTTGTTGGGTGATTTTTCTGATTTTGTCTAGGCTTGTCATGCTGCCGGTAGGGTTATTTGGATTACAAATAAACACCAGCTTTGAATCAGCAACCGCAGTGACAATCTCATCAACGGTGCCTTTTAATAACAGCTCTTGAGTTAAACCGTTAATCGCAATGTTGTGGGTATCAGCAGTGACTTTGTACATGCCGTAAGTTGGTAAAAAGAGTGCAATGCTATCTTTAGCAGGGCTACAAAAAGTACGTACTAATAGCTCAATACCTTCGTCAGCGCCACGAGTCATCAGTACTTGCTCTGGCTCTAAATTAGCATAGCAAGCGTAACGAGTGATCACTTGCTGAGGCTGCGGATCAGGGTAGCGATTTAAATCAGTTAAATTGATATTTGGCGTACGTGAATACGGGCTTTCATTGGCATTTAACCACGTTGTGCCTGTTAGTTTTTCACTTTTCGCTGAACTATAGGCTGTAAGCGCTGCAATGTTATCTGGCAACAGCGTTTTTATTTTTGAATTATCGCTCATTGTTCATAGCCTCAAGACGAATTGAAACAGCATTAGCGTGAGCATCAAGCCCCTCTGCTGCAGCTAAAGGTAAAATTGCTTTAGATAATTCACGTAAGCCATTTTTACTGATGGTTTGCACTGTGTAAGTTCTAAAGAAGTCCAGTAAGTTTAAGCTCGAATAGGTCGCACTGTAACCATACGTTGGTAGTACGTGGTTCGTACCCGATGCATAGTCTCCGGCAGACTCCGGAGTGTAATCACCCACAAATACTGAACCGGCATTTTTCACTAAGTTTAAATAAGGCTGCGCATCAGCAAGCTGTAGAATAAGGTGCTCAGGACCATATTGAGCAGACACAGCAAAGGCTTGCTCAACCGAGTCGACTAATATCAAGCTTGAGTTAGCAAGGGCTTGCTCGGCAGTGTCTTTACGACTTAATTTTGCTAGCTGCTCTGTTAATGCTTGCTGTGTTTTTTCAATAATGCGCTCGCTGTTACACAGTAAAATAACCTGTGAATCGGCACCGTGCTCCGCTTGCGATAATAAATCTGCCGCAATAAATTCAGGGTTTGCACGCTCATCAGCGATCACTAGCACTTCAGAAGGGCCCGCTGGCATATCAATCGCCATGCCCGGTATAGTTTGCGCAACAAGTTGTTTTGCCATGGTGACAAAGCTATTTCCCGGGCCAAAAATCTTGTTCACTTTAGGCACTGACTCTGTACCGTAAGCCATAGCTGCAATCGCTCCGGCGCCGCCACTTTCTATAATGGTTTTAATACCACATAGTTTTGCCGCATATAAAATGGCAGGGTTGATAGTTTCATCGGCTTTCACAGGTGTAGTTAGTACAACGGTTT
This sequence comes from Pseudoalteromonas sp. S4492, assembly GCF_005886115.1. Taxonomy (NCBI): domain Bacteria; kingdom Pseudomonadati; phylum Pseudomonadota; class Gammaproteobacteria; order Alteromonadales; family Pseudoalteromonadaceae; genus Pseudoalteromonas; species Pseudoalteromonas sp. S4492. Next base: position 76,989 of record NZ_PNCP01000042.1, on the reverse strand, counting down.
GTGCACCACTTAACTGTGCAAGCACCCCTTGCATGATCACTGACGATGGCAATGGCGCACTGCCACCTGGCACGTAAATACCTACCGCTTCAATGGCTTGATATTTAAGTTCACACAATACGCCTGGTTGTGTTGTTAACTTAATGTCTTTAGGTAATTGTGCTTGGTGAAAACGTTTTACATTGGCGTAGGCCGTTTCGATGGCGGCTTTTAACTCGTTTGATAATAAGTGCTCAGCTTGGTTTATTTCTTCAATTGGCACTAATAAGCGCGGTGTTTCGCGCTTATCAAACTCTGTTGCCATCTTTAATAACGCTGCGTCACCTTGTGTTTTAACTGCATTTAAGATGTCGATGCAAATTGCTTCAACCTCTTTACTTGCCGTAACAGCAGGGCGGGTAAGTACCGCCTGCTGTGCTTGTTGATTTTCCTCATTCCAGCGAAACATGGATATTTACTCCATCATTTTTTCAATAGGCATAACAAGAATTGAGTTGGCACCCAGTGCTTTTAACTGTTCCATAGTTTCCCAGAAAAGGGTTTCGCTGCTAACCATGTGTAGTGCAACATAATCGTCGCTGCCAGCAAGTGATAGTAAAGTAGGTTGGCCAGTGCCTGGAAGTAAGTCGCATACTTCATCAAGCTTTGCTTTTGGTGCGTGTAGCATGATGTATTTACTTTCTTTTGCTTGGCGCACACCACGTAGACGCGGCATTAACGTGTTGATTAAATCAAGTTTGCTTTGATCAGTAAGGTCTTTGTTTTGAATTAAACATGCATTTGATTCTAAGATAGTGTCGCCTTGCATTAAGCCGTTTGCTTCTAACGTTGCACCAGTAGACACTAAGTCACAAATTGCATCAGCTAAACCAGCACGCGGTGCGACTTCAACAGAGCCCGTTAACATGACTGTGCTTGCGTTAATGCCTTCGCGTTTTAGATATTGGCTTAAGATTTCTGGGTAAGTAGTGGCAATGCGTTTACCTTCGAACCAGCTTTTATCTTGCGGGCCAAGTTCTTGTGGCCATGCAAGTGCTAGGCGGCAGTAACCAAAATCAAGTTTAGAAAGTTTATTTACTTCAAATGCCACACCTTGGCGTTCGCGTTCGGCTTGAACTTCGACTAGTACGTTTTCACCAACGATACCTAAGTCACACACACCGTCCATAACAAGACCCGGAATATCGTCATCGCGTACACGAAGTACATCAATTGGCATGTTGGTAGAGTGTGCGATTAAACGTTGTTCACGAAGATTTAATTTAACACCAAGTTGTTTTAGTAACTCTTGGCAGTCTTTTGATAAGCGGCCGCCTTTTTGGATGGCGATTCGTAAACGGTTGGTATTGCTCATTATTCATTTTCCTTTAATTCAAAAACTAAAAACCCCGAGGGAACCTCAGGGCGAAAATAAATAATTTGGTTGATTGCTCGCCAGAGGTTCCTTTTAGGAATAACCTCTCAGCGAAAAACCTGACAGGCTATTCCGGTGAATGATGGTGATGATGGATAGTTGTCAGATTGAAGCGCATAATTTTTCCTGTATTGCACTCGTTTGTGTAAACCAGTGCGTAAATCTGTTTAAATAAGTTACGTATATAGATAAACATGCTTTGCTAATCTTTGGCAAGCATTTTTTTGCGAAATTAAAGTATATGCTATAACTGCCGATAATAAATGGATAGATAGGAGGTACAAATGGATATCATGATCCCCTTTTTAGGTCGAATTACGCGCTTACAGTTGGAAAGTAAAGGTGCGTTTCATATTGCGGGCGTAAAAGATGCGAACGTGCAGCGAATTGAGCTTGAAAAGCGTCAAAAACGTGAAATAGAACGCCGTAAAAAAGCCGCAAAAAAAGAAGATAAAGGCAACAAAAGTGCCATAGAAGAAGATGAAGAGGGTAATAAACACCTAGATACATGGGCTTAATACTCAATATAAAATTTGTTTTTATGCAACTGTGCGGTTTTTTCTGCTAACGTTAAGAAACACTTGTGTTGTAACTTACAAGGCAATTCAATGGAACGACCCTCAGTGCAATTAAATGAGCAAGCTAGGCTTGAAGAGCTTCGCTCATTAGATGTTTTAGACTCTCAAAGTGAACCCGCCTTTGACCGAATCACTCGCCTTGCCCAGCAATTTTTCTCTGTACCAATTTGTGTTATCAGTTTAATTGACGAGCACAGACAGTGGTTTAAGTCATGTGTAGGGCTTGATGTAACAGAGACCGCAAGAGACATTTCATTTTGCGCCCATGCTATTTTATACAAAGACCCGCTTGTGGTTGAAAATGCTTTAAACGATAAGCGCTTTGCAGACAACCCACTGGTAATGGGTGACCCAAATATTCGCTTTTATGCGGGCTGCCCAATTACACTTAAATCAGGAAATAGAATTGGCACTTTGTGCCTTATCGATCATCAACCGCGCAGTTTTAACAAACAAGAAATTAAATCGTTAATAGACTTTGCTGCAATCGTAGAACGAGAGTTTGCAATCATGCAGTTAGCAACTACCGATGAGCTTACTTTATTGCCTAATCGTCGCGGTTTTATTAGCACAGCAGAGCATTATCTTGATTTGTGTATTCGCCAGCATTTAAAAGCAAAATTAGTGTTTATTGATTTAGATAATTTTAAAGCAATTAACGATAAATTTGGTCATGCAGCCGGGGATAGAGTACTGAGAGATTTTGCAGGATTACTAGAAAACTGTTGTCGCAAGGCTGATTTATATGCACGTTTGAGCGGTGATGAGTTTGTGATTTTATTTACAGATTTAAATACCAGCGAATGCGACACCATAATGCAACGCTTGTTGTTGTCATTCAGTGACTTACCTAATAGCTTTAATAACCAAGTTGAACTTGGCTTTTCTTATGGTATTGCCGATTTTTCTGATCAGCAACCTTGTTCACTGACGAAGTTACTCGCTGTTGCAGACGCGCGAATGTATGCCGATAAAGCACAAAAAAAGGCTCGATAATCGAGCCTTTAAAGTAAAAAGTACTGCTTAATTTTTCGCTTCTGCTGATTGAATACTACTTTGGATCAGCGGCGAAATTGTTAAACCTTGTACGATAATCGAGAAGATCACTACTACGTAGGTGACAATAACAATTAGGTTGTGAAGATCAGAGCCTGCAATCATTACTTGATCGCGTGGGATGGCAGCTGCCATTGCCAGCGCTAAACCACCCCGCAAGCCACCCCAAGTGAGTATTTTCACTGAGTGCTTATCGTATTGGCGATACTTTTTAAAGAATACAAATGGCGCACCTACACTTATGAATCGCGCTAGCAACACCACAGGTACCATCAGTAAACCTAAGCCAATTTCTTCAAGAGTAATAGGCATGGTGACGATGAGCATACCGATAATCAAAAACAGCAAGGCGTTTAAAAAACTATCGGTGGCATGCCAAAAGTCTTTCACGTAGCGAGTATCTTCAGGCCCCGTACGCTCTGTTGCTTTTGAACGAGTAATATTGCCAAGTAAAATACCACTGGTGACCATAGCAAGCGCACCTGAGATTTCCCAAATATTCGCTGCTGCAAAGCCGGCTGTTGGAATGGTCAAGGTTAGTAGCAAACGAATGTTCACATCGCGGCTATTAATAATTAAAAAATGCCCGACTAACGCAATCACGAGACCAAACACGATACCGCCAATTGCATCAACTAAGAACAATTCAGCAACGTCAGGAAAGGTGGCTTCGGTGCCATAAAAGGCCACTGAAAATATCGTTGTGAAAATCACCAAACCAATACCATCATTAAACAAAGACTCACCTTCAACTTGCACAGAAATACCTTCTGGGGCTCGCATTTGTTTAATAATGGCTAACACTGCAATCGGGTCGGTTGGGCTGATCAAAGCACCAAACAACAAGCAGTAAATAAACGGTACAGGCCAGCCTACAAAAGCAAACAAATAATAGCTTAAGTAACCAACAATGACCGTTGAGGTTATGGTTGAAAATAACACTAATGCGGTAATTTCCCACCGTTGTTTACGAAGGGCTGCTAAGTTGATTTCCAGCGCACCCGCGAACAGTAAAAACCCGAGCATGCCTTTTAATAGCAACTGATTAAAGTTGATACTTGAGACAATTTGAGTCATTTCGAGGGCCGTGCTATCACCGAGCATTTTAACCGCAAGTATAAGAAGTAAAGAAATAACAACAGAGCCTGTTGTTATAGCAATCGTGGTTTGCATTTTGAGGATATATTGGTTAGCAAAAGCAATAAAAATAGCTAATGCTGAAAGAAAACAAATGAGGTACCAAGCATTCATTGTTTGACCTTAAATATTTGTATAACAAGACGCAGAAAGCTGTCACTTTCTGGCCGCATATAGTACGCCTCTAATATAGGTATGTCACAGTGTTTATGCGATTTTTATGACATTTTAGAGTAAAAATTCAAGGGGCTGATTGCATATGTATAATCGCTGTTAATAATGTCTCAAAAGAGACAAAATAGACCTGATAAAAGCGCAATAGTGATAACCTCAGTTAGGTCAATCAGCCTGCTTAAATTGAGCTGATTCTTGGCTGGTATTAATTGCCCTAATTGGATAAGGGATCACAATTCCTTCTTCTGCGTAACGTTGATGTAATGCTTTGATAAACGCAGATTTCACCCAAAAGCGATTAAAATACTCTTTTACTCTTAACATGACTGTAAAGTTGATACTTGATTGATCAAAGGTATGAAAGACCACAAAGGTCTCGTAATCGTCGATGCCCCATTCATGGCTTTTTAAAATCTCTCTTGCTACATCCAAAGTCACTTGCTCAACTTTTTCAAGGTCTGAGCCATAATGAACACCCACCTCAACGGGAACGCTGAGCTCTTTTTCGGGATAAAAGTAGTTAATGATGCGTGATTTAGACAGCTGACTATTGGGGATCACTATCATGTTGTTCGGCAACATTTTTACCCAGGTTGAGCGCCAACCAATTTTTTCAACAAACCCTTGGTCACCACTTTCAAGTTCTATAAAGTCGCCGACCCGAATAGGTTTATCAATCACCAACTGAACGCCAGAAAAGAAGTTTTCGAGTGTCGGTTGCAAAGCCAAAGCGACGGCAAGAGAGGTAATGCCCAAAGAGGCAATAATCGGAGTGATTGATATGCCTAACGTACCTAATAACACCAATAAACCAACACATACAATTGCACAGCGGATCAAGCCTTTAATGATGCTATGACTATTCGAAACCACTACTGAGCGGGCACTGTAATAATCAACGGTGCCAAATAAGAAATGGTCTAAAAATAACACTAAGGCAAAAATACAAATGGCTTTAGCGGTGGCCGCAATAGGTAAGGGGTGTTCGGCCATAAAGCCGGTGGTGTTTAATAACTGACCAAAAACGATCACAAGCACCATCATTGTGCATAAGGTTAATGGTGTAGAGAGTGAGTCAACCAGTAACGAGTCGAACACAAAGTCAGTACGTTGTGTCCATTTTTTTAGGCAGTAGATGATTACAAACTTTAATAAAAACAAAGTTATGGCAGCTAAAATTGTGCCGCCAATAACGATTAACCAAGGCTCATTTAGCCACTCGCTTTGTATCAGTTCAGTAATCATGCTTAGTCCTTAAACCCTAGGTACTTAGCTTTGCTGCAAGTTATGTACCTAGGGAAAATATAAGGCTATGCGGGTTGTAAACTGGGTTTTTTACTGCTGAATAATAAGATTAACGGCGTGGCAGCTAAGGTGATCCACATCATTAATCTAAAGTCTTGCAGGTAGGCTAGTGTTGCTGCTTCTTGATTAACCATGGCGTTGAGTTGGCTAAGTCCTTTTGCAGAATCAGTATTGACCAGACCAGCATTCGCAGCCTGTTGTAAAGATTGATTAAATGGCGTTATAAACTCGCTGAAAAATGCATGATTGATCTGCATTCGCTGCGCTAAGTAAGTCATCACAATCGAAATACCAATACTACTGCCAATGTTACGCATCAGACTAAATAAAGCGGTCCCTTCATTGCGGTATTTTGGCTCTAATGTCGCAAAGCTAATAGTTGATAGAGGCACAAATAAAAAGCCTAATCCCATGCCTTGTATCACCCCAGTACTAATAATATCGAATGAACTACTATCACGGGTAAATAACGTCATTTGCCATAGCGAAAACACGGTTAAGCCAAGCCCGAGTAAAAGTTTGTAACGAATGTCGACTTTACCCGAAAGCTTACCTACGATGATCATCGCAACCATGGTGCCCATACCGCGTGGAGCAAGCAGTAGCCCAACATCGATTACTGGGTATCCCATGAGTGATTGCATAAATGGGGGGAGCAACGCCATCGTCGCAAGCAGTATAATACCGATGATAAAAATGAAGATAATACCAATGGTAAAATTACGGTCTTGAAAAATAGCGGGGTCTATAAACGGGTGTGATTTAGTAAAAATATGTGCAACAAACAAATAAAATGCACCTATTGCTAAAATGGCTTCAACGACGATTTCTGAACTCGCAAACCAATCTTCTGATTGGCCTCGGTCTAGCATCATTTGTAAAGCACCAATCGCGATAGCTAAAAAGGCAAAGCCCAGGTAATCAAAGCGCCTTGAATTATCAATCGCAGTTTCTTTAACAAAACTTGAGATACCTAACCACGCCAAAATACCAAACGGTAAATTGATATAAAACACCCAGCGCCAGTTATAGTACTCAGTCAACCAGCCACCTAATGAAGGGCCTAAAATTGGCCCGAGCATCACACCGACGCCCCACATTGCCATGGCTGAACCATGTTTTTCTACAGGGTAGGTGTCGAGTAACACTGATTGAGAAAGCGGGACTAAACTGGCGCCAAAAACGCCCTGTAATAATCGAAATAAAATTATTTGGTCAAGATTTTGCGCCGCACCGCAAAGCATCGAGGCCACGGTAAAACCAATAACCGACCAACTAAATACGCGTTTTCGGCCAAATTTAGCTGTTAAAATACCGGTTAAAGGCATGCATATTGCGGCTGCAACAATATAAGACGTTAAAACCCAAGAAATTTGGTCTTGGCTTGCCCCCATTGCACCTTGCATATGGGGCAAGGCGACGTTGGCAATAGTGGTATCGAGTGCTTGCATAATCGTTGCAAGCATTACTGAGATGGCAATCAGTCCTTTGTGGCCATCAGCGTTCTCGTTGCTATCTGCTGTGGTTGATTGCGTCATGGTAGGCCTACAGCGTAATACCGAAAAGGCTGCGTTTATGACCTGTTTCAATATGTGGAATTGCGCTTAAACCTGCTCTTAACTCAGGTAAATCAGCCGATTGCTCAATACTAATGCGAACAGGAACACGTTGCGCCACTTTTACCCAGTTACCAGTACCATTTTGTGCCGGTAAAATTGAAAACTCTGCGCTGGTGGCTGGACTTAAGCTATCTACAACCCCATGCCAATGCAGATCTGGGTAGGTATCAATTTCAATATCAACTGCTTGCCCTTGGCGAACATAAGTAAGCTCTTTCTCGGTTAAGTTAGCCTCTAGCCAAAGATGCTGACGAGACACTTGTGTCATCGCTGCATTACCGGTCGCAAGGTATTGGCCATGCTTAGGCGGCTCGCTAACAATCCCCGTCAATGGTGCATAAATGTTTGTTCGTTTAAGGTTTAACTTAGCTTGATCGAGTTGAGCAATCGCGGCTTTGTAATCTGGGTGTTGTTCAACGGGTGCATCGACTGAGCCACCTAATGATTGAGCGATACGCTCAAGATCCGCTTGTTGTGCTACGACACCTAAGCGGGCTAGATCACGGTTTTGATCTGCTTCATCGTATTCAGAGGCTGAAACATAATGTTTTGTCAGTAGGTCTTGTTGACGCTTTTGCTCTTTTTCGGTGAAATTTAAGTGGCTGTTAGCTAACGCTATAATCGCTTCTTTTTGATGGTAACTCGCTTTAAGCTCAGCAAGGGTTGTTTTTACTTGCGCAACTTTTGCTTCTGCTTGTGCAACAGCCATTTTATAAGGCGTTTGATCTAAACTAAATAACAGTTGGCCTTGTTCGACAACTTGGTTTTCTTTGACAAAAATTTGATCAACCACGCCCGAAACTTCTGGGCTTACACGCACTATATCAGCCTTTACATAGGCATTATCAGTTTCGACGGTTTGACCTCCAGCTAAATATAGATAGCCACCAATAACAGCCATTACTGCCGGTATTCCAACTAACAGAAAGGCACGTTTTAAGCCATTGCTTTTGCTCGACGCTTGCATAGTTACTCCTGCATTATTCTTTGTTTAGCAAAGTGTTACGGATAATTTGTAGGGCGTGTTTAAACTCGTCAGCTTGCTGTTGGCTCAAATCACCAAGAGCATGTTCGATGACCTTATTACCCGCTAGCTCAATTTCTTTTAGATGATCATCAGCGTGCTCGGTTAAATAAATAAGGTAGGCACGACGGTCACTCGGATCAGGACGACGCTCAACTAATTGTTGTTGCTCAAGTTGGTCTATTAGCCTTGCCAGAGTCATAGGTTGTACTTCGAGTTTATCGGCTAATTCAACTTGTCTAACACCTTGTTGTCGGGCGACGTACTTGAGTGCTTTTGCTTGTGCGAGGGTTATTGATGAGCCTTCTAATTGCTGGATAAAGTTTCGGCGCATTAATCGCGTAACATCCGCGAGTAAAAAACTGCAGTTGTAATTAGACATAGTAAACAAACCATATAGTAACGTTTGCTTATTATATGCTTGGCTTTGCTTTTTTCAATACTTAATGATGATCTATTTTGTTGTAGCTAAAAATAAAATAGGTACGAATGTATCCAATTTGTTAACGATCTGTAATTATATTTTTACATTTCAAGGTTCTTTAGTTAACAAAATAATCACAATTAAATATTTAACTTATTGTTTTTTAATAATATGCATGGTTTTTTGAATAATTTAAATGTAAATTTTTTGTTTCATTTTCAATTTCGCTCCATTCAATCTAGGCTGGTCACTAATCGGGAACATTGCAGTCCGGTTACTAGGAAAATATTAAATACATAACAATCTAACGGAGCGTAAACGTGAATTTATCTAAAATCACATTAGCAACTCTTGCTGCTTTTGCTTTGACTCAAGCAACAAGTGCAGTAGCTGCGAACAAGAAATACCTAAACGAACAAACAGGGATTAACCAAGCTTTGCAAACCAATGCATCATCAGTATTGAGTGCAAATCCAAATCAGTTAGTTGGTTTAGGTGCAGGGAATGATTTAGTTGTATTAAAAGAAATCAAAACCAGTAACGGCAACACCACGCGCCGTTATCAGCAGATGTATCAAGGTCTACCTGTTATCGGCGATACGGTTAGCCTTACATTTGATGGTAATGGCCAATTAAAGCGCGCACATGGTGCAGCGGTGTATGACATTGCCGCCGACATCGACTCAGTGTCTCCGGCACTGAACAAGAAAAAAGCAATGGCAAAAGGCCTTGCTAACTCACCAGCTGCAATTAAATCAGTTGGGTTAAAAAAGCATAATGAAAAAACACGTTTAGCTATTTGGCTGGATGAAGACAGTGTTGCACACCTCGTGTATGAAGTATCTTATGTGACGTATGGCGACAACCCATCTCGTCCATATCAAATTATTGATGCTAACAGCGGTGAAGTTTTATTTAGCTTCGATAACTTACAACATGCCAGTGCAACAGGCCCAGGTGGTAACTTAAAAACGGGTAAGTACATTTATGGTACTGATTTTGAGAGCCTAGATGTTGCTCAGTCGGGCAGCACTTGTACGATGAACAACGCCAATGTAAAAACCATTAACCTAAATGGTGGTACAAGTGGTTCGACAGCATATTCATTTACATGCCCAGAAAATACCTTTAAAGAAATTAACGGTGCGTACTCGCCTTTAAATGATGCGCATTATTTCGGTAACGTAATTTTTAATATGTATAACGATTGGGTTGGTACTGCGCCATTAACTTTCCAATTGCAAATGCGCGTTCATTACGGCAGTAATTACGAAAATGCGTTTTGGGATGGTAGTGCTATGACCTTTGGTGATGGTCAAAATACCTTCTACCCACTGGTTAGTCTTGATGTATCGGCGCATGAAGTAAGCCATGGTTTTACCGAGCAAAACTCAGGCCTCGTTTATTCTGGTAAATCAGGTGGTTTGAACGAAGCGTTTTCTGATATGGCAGGTGAAGCGGCTGAGTTTTATATGAAAGGCTCAAACGATTGGTTAGTGGGTCAGGAAATCTTCAAAGGTAACGGTGCACTTCGTTACATGAATAACCCAACCCAAGATGGCAGCTCGATTGACCATCAAAACAATTACTACTCTGGTATGGATGTGCACTACAGCTCAGGTGTATTCAACAAGGCATTTTATAACCTTGCAACCACACCAGGTTGGGATACGCAAAAGGCATTTGTTGTGATGGCGCGTGCTAACCAACTTTACTGGACAGCCAGCACAAACTGGGATTTAGCAGGTAATGGCGTGATGGATGCGGCGTGTGATTTAAGCTATGACCCAGCAGATGTTCAAGCGGCACTTGCGGCGGTGGGTGTGACTTCAAGCTTAAGTGCGGGTAGTAGCTGTGGCACGACTGAGCCACCTCCAAGCGGTGATGAAGAACTAACTAATGGCGTTGCGCGCACAGGGATCAGTGGTGCAGCGAAAGATCAAATGTTCTTTACTCTTGAAGTGCCAGCAGGTGCAACGAATTTACAATTCAATACAACTGGTGGAAGTGGTGATGCAGACCTTTACGTTATGTATGGCGCAAAACCAACACTGAGCAACTTTGATTGTAAAAGCACTTCATCTACTAGCACAGAAAGCTGCGCTATTAGTAATGTGCAAGCGGGTACTTACTATGTAATGGTAGAAGCGTGGAATCAAATTTCAGGTGTATCACTTACAGGTAGCTTTGATTCGGGCAGCGGTGGTGGTGTAACACCAATTAACCGCACTGAGTCTAACTTAAGTGTTGGTACAAATAGCTGGACTCGTTTCACGCAAGACCTCGATGCGGGTTACTCGTCACTGGATGTGACTATTTCTGGAGGCTCTGGTGATGCTGACTTGTATGTGAACTTTGGTTCGCAATCGACAACATCTAGCTATGACTGCCGTCCTTATAAAAACGGCAATAGCGAAACCTGTACATTTACAAACCCACAAGCGGGTACTTGGTATATCGACCTTCGCGGCTATCGCGCTGCAAGTGGTGTAACTCTCACCATTTCGGCTAACTAGCCACCCTTTTAGGGAGCTTCGGCTCCCTTTTTTATTTTATTAAAATACACATCATAAAAGGATTGATTATGACAACCCGTCTAACGCAGTGCCTCGTGGGTTTTGCCACGCTATCACTGAGCAAAGTAAGTTATGCAGCGCAAGACGAAACAATTTGGGTCACCATTGATGCCCTTGCTGCACAACATTTTCAACAAGATACAGTGAGTAAACGTAAACAAAGCAGTAATTTTGCGATGCAAAAATCGGCTTTGAATCAAGTTAATTTTATGCGCGTTAACAAGCAGGATATTGCTGGTTTAAGTGAGTTTATGCACGATAACTATCATCGCTGCGGTGGTTTTGTCGCCCATGAATCATTAGCAGATGCCGAGCTTTATACTCAGCAATTAAATGCGGTTTCGCAAGGTACAATGAATGCGAGCCTTGTTAATTACAGTATTGATAATGCCGCGACAGTTAATGCGCTACTATCATCGATTGATAGTAGTGAACTGAGTGATACGGTTAATAGCATGATGAACTTTCATAACCGATATTATGCAGTGCAAAGTGGTGTTGATGCAGCAGATTGGTTAAAGGGCCATTGGCAACAAATAGCCAGTAGCCGCAGTGATATAACTGTTGAGTATTTTAACCATAGCTTTTCTCAATCATCAGTTATTGTGACCATTCCTGGTGCAGAAAAAGCAGATGAAATCGTCATTATTGGTGGTCATTTAGACTCAATCAATCAGTCTAATCCAAGCAATGGTCGAGCTCCTGGTGCAGATGATAATGCCTCGGGTATTGCAGTGCTCACACAAACCCTAAAAGCAATAGTGGAAAATAACTACCAACCTCAGCGGACCATACAAATTATGGGTTTTGCCGCTGAAGAAGTAGGCCTTAGAGGCTCAAAAGATATTGCCCAAAGTTATAAAACACTGGGTAAGAATGTTGTAGGCATGGTGCAGTTTGATATGACTGGTAATAACGGCAGTAGCACAGATATTGTGATGATGACCGATTACACAAACTCGTCGCAAAATCAGTATTTATCGCAGTTGCTCGATGCTTACCAGCCCTCAGTGAGCTATGGCTTTGATCAATGTGGTTATGGCTGCTCAGATCATGCCTCTTGGTATCAACAAGGGTTTGCCGCCTCAATGCCATTTGAATCAACAATGAGTGACATTAACCCTTTGATCCACACATCAAATGATGCCCAATTTGATGCGGCTCACGCGAGTAAATTTGCAAAACTAGCAGTGAGTTATGTTGCTGAAATGGCAAAAAATGCCGGTGATGTAGTAACGGAGCCGACTAATCAGCTTGAAAATGGCGTAGCTAAAACGGGTTTGGCGGGCGCAGCAAAAGAGCAGCTATTCTTTACGCTTGAAGTACCTGCAATGAGCAGTAACCTTGAGTTTGTAACTGAGGGGGACTCCGGTGATGCCGATTTATACGTTAAATTTGGCAGTAAGCCGACCTTACAGGACTTTGATTGTAAAAGCACAACCTCTACAAGTAATGAAAGCTGTGTGATGTCGTCAGTTCAAACTGGCACGTATCATGTCATGGTTGAAGCGTGGAATGAGATTTCGAACGTGTCACTCACGGGAAGTTATAGCACCTCAGGTGGCGGCGACAACGTTGATCGAACTGAGACAAACGTGAGTGTGGCTACCGGAAGTTGGCAGCGCTTTACTCAACAAATACCAGCAGGCCTTGGTAATTTAACGGTGACGATTACTGGTGGTAGTGGCGATGCAGATTTGTATGTTAACTATGGCTCAGCGTCAACAAGTTCAAATTATCTATGTCGGCCTTACAAAAATGGTAACGAAGAAAGTTGTCAATTTGAGAACCCACAAAGTGGAACTTGGTACATAGATTTACAAGGTTACCGAGCTGCATCGGGCGTGACATTAACGATTCAAGGACAATGATTTAAATGCAATCATACTTTTAACCGTGAGGAAGCCTTGCTTCCTCATTTAGTCTTGCCCTTGGCAAGTCAGTTACGTAAAATCTGCCCATCACTTTTAATCTATTGGCGAAGTTTATCAAACAACTTTTCAGTGCCACTGGCCCCCTTGCACTTTCTCTTGATGGATATACTCCTCGGCAGCCACAAATTGACATGGCTGTTGCAGTTGACGATGCCTTAAAAAAACGTCACCAATTAGTGGTTGAGGCGGGCACAGGCACGGGTAAAACCTATGCTTACTTAGCGCCTGCGTTAAAATCAAAAGGCAAAACCATCATCTCTACGGGTTCAAAAGCACTACAAGAGCAGTTGTTTCACCGTGATTTACCCAATTTAGTCAAAGCACTGAGCGCCACTAAAAAAGTCGCCCTTTTAAAAGGCCGCGCAAATTATTTGTGTACGTATCGTTTAAGTCAGCATGTTGCGCATGTGCCAACTGATGATCCTGATGTAATGCATCAACTCGCGATGGTAGCAAAGTTTGCAAGTGAAACCCGTTCCGGCGATTTAGCAGATTGTATCGGCATAGAAGAAGACGCTAAGGTACTGCCTTATGTTAGCTCAACCGCAGATAACTGTTTGGGTAAAGAGTGCCCCGATTTTCAAGATTGCTATATTCGTAAAGCCCGCTTAAACGCCATGGAAGCTGATGTGGTGGTGATCAACCATCATTTATTCTTTGCCGATATGGCTGTAAAAGACACAGGCTTCGCTGAATTAATGCCTACGGCAGATGCCTATATTTTTGATGAGGCGCATCAGCTTAGTGAAATTGCCAGTGACTATTTTGGTGAAAGTGTTAGCACTAAAAAGCTGGTGGATTTAATTAATGACTTACGAGCAATATACCGTGCAGATATCCCGGATATGCTGCAATTAGGTAAAACCCTCAACAAGTTAGAAACCAGCGTGGCAGATTTACGCTTGCAGTTTGGGGTTGATGGTAGCCGTGGTGATTGGCGTGAAAAACTGGCCGATAAAGAGATTTGTGCAGCACTGCACCGGGTCATTAGCGACCTCGACTTTTTATACCAAGTTTTAAAGTTATGCTTAGACCGTAGCGAAAAAATAGAGCATCCGTTTGAGCGTACACTGGCCTTTAAAGGTCAGTTAGAGCGGGTATTTGATACCGCACAAACGGGCTATAGTTATTGGTACGAAACCACTCGCCGATACCTAACGGTAAACATTACACCACTTAATGTATCGGCTAAATTCGCACAAATGATGAAAGACACTGGGGCAGGTTTTGTGTTTACATCGGCCACTTTATCGGTCGATAACGACTTAGCGCACTTTAACGCTAGCCTTGGCTTAAAACCAACGCAAAGCATGATTGTTGAAAGTCCGTTTGATTATCAACAACAAGCACTACTTTGTTTGCCGCGCTACTTACCTGAGTCTCATGCGAATAATATGCCCCACGCAATTATCAAGCTGACCCTTGAGTTGATTAAATCAGCAAAAGGTCGCTGCTTTGTGCTGTTTACTAGTTATCGTATGATGCATTTAGTGGCTGAAGGTTTAACCACACAAATGGATTATCCGGTTTATATGCAAGGGCAAATGTCTAAACGCATTATCCTTGAGAAGTTTACCCGTCACGGTAATGCCGTTTTACTCGGCACAGCCTCATTTTGGGAAGGCGTAGATGTTAGAGGCAGCACATTAAGTTGTGTTATCATTGACAAATTGCCGTTTGCCGCACCAGATGACCCATTATTGCAAGCAAAAATGCAAGATTGCCAGCTGCAAGGTAAAGACCCATTTGCGCATATTCAATTACCTCAAGCGGTGATTGCACTAAAGCAAGGGGTAGGGCGACTTATTCGCGATAGTAAAGATAAAGGTGTGCTGGTTATTTGCGATAACCGCTTAGTAACACGCCATTACGGCCAAGTATTTTTAAAAAGTTTGCCGCCCATGCGCCGCACACGCGATTTAGCAATGGCAAACGCGTTTTTAGAACAGATCAATTAGAGTAACTTAGATGATTAAACACAATATTCTTGCCTTAGATGCATCAACTGAAGCGTTATCGCTGGTGCTACATTATCAAGGGCAAACATTTCATCATTTTGAAGAGTGCCCACAGCAGCACAGCCAAAAGATTTTGCCTTTAATTGATGAGTTACTCGCAAAGGCGCAATGTAAATTAACCGACTTAGATGTCATTGGTTTTGGTCAAGGGCCGGGTAGCTTCACGGGCGTGCGCATCAGTGTTGCAATTGCTCAAGGTTTAGCTTATGCCGCACGTTTACCTTTGGTTGGCGTATCAACATTGCAGATGATGGCGCAACAAGCATTTGAACAACACCAAGCAAGTGATGTGTTTTCTGCGATTGATGCGCGTATGGGTGAGATTTATTTCGCTCATTATAAAGCTGATGATAATGGCTTAATGCTACTTGTTGATGAAGAGCAAGTTATTAAACCTGAGTTGCTAACGTTACCCGAAACAGCGGCGACTGCGGTGGGTACTGGCTGGCAGACCTATCCTTCGCTTGTTTCAGAACTTGCAAATGTAAGTTTAAATGAAACTATTTTACTGCCTGATGCGAAATACATGCTGGCCTCGGTTGCAACGGCTTTTGCTAAAGGTGAAACAGTGACAGCAGCCAATGCACAGCCTAAATATGTTCGTGATACAGTGACTTGGAAAAAGCTACCAGGCCGAGAGTAACTGAGAGAATAACGGGACTTGCGTGCCCGTCAGTTATGGCACATAATTTAGTCATGTTTGATGTGGAATTACGAGTTTGACTTTACCTATTGGCTCAGGCTTTTATACCGGTGACATTCCCGGTCAATATAGCCGTAAAAATACCGTTGCTGATAAGCCTAAAGCGATATCAGACCAAGCGGCTGAGCAAAAATCGTCAACCGAATATGTTAAATCAAGCCCTCAAGCTGTTGCTATTGCTGATGAGTTTAAAGCTGAGTCGCAAAGCTATCAGCAAACAATTTATGACAAACCAAGCAACCCAAAAACCAGTCGCGCTATTTCAACCTATACGGAATTTGCTAACTTAGAGCGTCGCGCCGAAGTGCAAAGCCTTATTGGCGTTGATGTATATGCTTAGCTAATTGCTAATACTGAATTCACAAAAAAGCCTAAACAAAATGTTTAGGCTTTTTTTATGATTGGATTGGATTACTAAGGTATATAAATTACTGCTTAATAAAATCAATCAGCTTGTCGGCAATCGCGGTATTGTTTTGCGAACCGTAGAAATCTTCTGCACGTTTACCATAGGCAAACACTTGCACATCAATAGCGGTGTGGCCGCCAGTAGTCCAACCCGTGAAGCTGGCATGATTGATGATATCTTTTACAGCAAGTAGCAGTGCTTTCTCGCCCATTTTCTTAGCTTCGCTTAGCTTAATGCTGTTAGCATCAGTGAATTCGATATCAGAATACTTTTGCCATACTGCTTTTAAGTCATCGCTTTCAAGTAGATCTTTTGTGATAGTGCCAGCTGTTGCTTTAACACCTTTAATTACGTCAGTTTCCCACTTATATTGACCATGAGCACCAAGTGTTAAGCCACCTGTTGAGTGGTCGGCAGTGATAACAAGCAGAGTATCAGGGTTTTTATCAACATACGCTTTTGCTTGTTCAATCGATTTAGCAAAGTCGTCCATTTCGCCCATAGCACATGCGATGTCGTTTGCATGACCACACCAGTCAATTTGGCTGCCTTCGATCATCACAAAGAAACCTTTGTCGTTTTGACCATCAAGTAAATCAAGCGCTTTAGTTGTCATTTGCGTAAGGCGCGTTGGATTTTCGTCAAGCGCAAACGGTAAACCTACTTCAGCGAATAAACCAAGTGCTGGAACCTGTTTTAAGTCACTCATTGCTGCAAAGTCATCGCTGTACTGATAACCTGCTGCTTTAAACTCTTCCACTAGGTTACGGTCTTCACGAACGTAATATTTCGTGCCGCCACCTAACATTAAATCAACCGGTAATTTACCCGCGATTTTGTTATCGATATAGTCGTTAGCAATCTCGTCGTAGTTACGGCGTGATTCGTTATGTGAAGCAAAGCTTGCTGGTGTAGCGTGGTTAATTTGCGAAGTAGCTACGAGTGCTGTTGTCATACCGCGCTCTTTGGCAACTTCAAGCATGGTTTTTACTGGTTTTTTATCAGTATCAACAGCAATTGCACCATTATAACTTTTATGACCACTGCTCAGTGCTGTTGCACCAGCAGCGCTGTCTGTTACATAGGTATGATCGTCTGGGTAGGTATGAGCCATACCACGTAAAATCGAATCGAAAACAGTTGGGTCAACAACTTTAGTATTTGGATCATCTTTAAAGTAACGATATGCAGTTGTGTACGCTGGGCCCATACCATCACCAATCATATAAATGATGTTTTTTGGTGCTGATTCAGCCATTACTGAGCCTGCTGAGCATAATAATGCTAAAAGACTTAATTTTAATTTCATTGATGTAACCTTATTATTGTGCCCTTATTTATACTGCGAGGATTATTGTATACTAGCCAGACGATAAATAAACGCCTTTAAGTTGAAACGCTTAATAAATAGGAGCAATTGTGCAACCTTTTTCTTTTCAAACTGGCACTCAGGCAATGCATGGCCTAACCTTTGGTCATGGCGAAGAGGTTGTGATTGCCTTACATGGTTGGCTTGATAACGCACATAGTTACATACCTATGTTACAAAATGCGCAGCTAAATCAGCGTTGGTATTGTCTTGATTTTCCTGGCCATGGTTTATCTGATTGGCGAAGTAGTGACGCCCATTATTACTTTATTGACTACATTGATGACGTCTATAAGTTTATTGAGTCGCTTGATGTAACGAAAGTGCATTTAGTTGGTCATTCTATGGGCGCCATGGTGGCTGGCGTTTTTGCTAGTTGCTTCCCTGAAAAGGTCGCATCGGTAAACTTTATTGAGGGGATCGGCTGCGCTACAACTAACAGCAATGAAGTGAGCAGCCAACTTCGAAAAGCAATATTAAATAGAGCGCGGGTAAACAGCAAAGGCCCTCGCGCATTTGACTCAATAGCGCACATTATTAGTGCAAGGCTTGCAAGTGGTGACCTTGAATACCCACAAGCAGAGCTTTTAATGACACGAAATAGTTACGAAAAAGCAGGGAAGTGGTATTTAACAACCGATCCAAAGCTTAAAAATCACTCAGGATTTCGCTTTGATGAGGCGCAATGTATTGCAACCATCAAACAAATTAACGCACCATGTCAGCTTCTCTTAGGAGATAAGGGTTACCCTTTTGTTAGGGATAACCTAGAGGCATATGGTAAATATTACAAGGAGTTAAAAATTCATGAGATACCTGGAGGTCACCATTGCCATATGCAAAGTCCTGCATTAACCTTAGAGCACATTCATGCATTTATTGGGCAGTATAAAGCAAGTTAATTGTATAATTGCACCAAATGTGGGATTATCTGCACCATTAGAGTATTTACTCCATTGAGAAACGGCCTTAGTTAGATTAAGGTTATTAAAAAAATATAATTATAAACAGGAGCTAAGAGTGGAAAAAATCTGGCTTAAACGCTACCCAGAAGGTATGCCTGAAACAATCGACCCTGAGCATTATCACTCGCTACTCGACTTGTTTGAAAAAAGTTTTGCTGACTATAGTGACCTTCCAGCCTTTACCAAC
The DNA here is from genome assembly GCF_005886115.1 of Pseudoalteromonas sp. S4492. Lineage (NCBI taxonomy): Bacteria > Pseudomonadati > Pseudomonadota > Gammaproteobacteria > Alteromonadales > Pseudoalteromonadaceae > Pseudoalteromonas > Pseudoalteromonas sp. S4492. The sequence continues at coordinate 58,097 of NZ_PNCP01000042.1, read as the reverse complement.
ATGGGTAAAGTGTTGACCTATAGTGAGTTAGACAGTGCTACAAAACGTGTTGCGTCGTACATTCAAAATGATCTTGGTCTGAAAAAAGGCGACAAAGTAGCGGTTATGATGCCGAATCTACTGCAAACGCCTGTGACTATTTTAGGTGTTCTTCGTGCAGGCTGTGTAGTGGTAAACGTAAACCCACTTTACACCGTGCGTGAATTAGAGCATCAGTTAAATGACTCAGAGTCATCAGCAATTTTCATTCTTGCTAACTTTGCCGATACCCTAGAAAAAGCATTACCAAAAACCAACGTTAAGCACATTGTGGTTACCCAAGTGGGTGACATGGTGGGCGGCCTTAAAAAGCACATCGTTAACTTTGTGGTTAAGCACGTTAAGAAAATGGTGCCTAGCTACACATTGCCAAATGCAATCAAATTTGCAGATACGCTTGCTGGTAACGAAGCAAGCTATAAAAAGCCAGCAGTTGATTTAAATGACTTAGCATTCTTGCAATACACAGGTGGTACAACGGGTGTATCTAAAGGTGCAATGCTTTCTCATGGCAACATGGTTGGTAACCTTGAACAAGTATCAGGTTGTTTAGACAAAGTATTAGAGCGCGGAAAAGAAGTGGTTATTACGGCACTGCCGCTTTACCACATCTTTGCTCTGACTGCGAACTGCCTAACATTTATGAAATACGGTGGTTTAAACGTACTTATTACGAACCCTCGTGATATGCCTGGCTTTGTAAAAGAGTTAGCACAACACAAGTTTACCGCGGTAACGGGTGTAAATACGCTATTCAATGGTTTACTAAATACCCCAGGTTTTGCTGAGCTTGATTTCTCAACATTAAAAATGTCACTTGGCGGTGGCATGGCGGTACAACGCCCAGTTGCTGAAAAATGGCAAGCTGTAACGAAAACCAAATTAATGGAAGGTTATGGCTTAACTGAGTGTGCACCACTTGTTACGGTCAGCCCTTACGACCTTGAAGGTTATAACGGTTCAATTGGTTTACCAGCACCTAGCACTGATATTAAGCTTATGCTTGAAAATGGTGAAGAGGCAGCAAAAGGTGAGCCAGGCGAGCTTTGGGTTAAAGGCCCACAAGTTATGCAAGGTTATTACAACCGCCCAGATGCAACAGCCGAATGCTTAAAAGACGGTTGGTTTGCAACGGGTGATATTGCAACTTACGATGATGAAGGTTTCTTCTATATTGTTGATCGTAAGAAAGACATGATTATTGTATCTGGCTTCAACGTGTTCCCAAATGAGATCGAAGAAGTTGTAGCTATGCACGAAGGCGTGCTTGAAGTGGCAGCTATTGGTATCCCTCATGAGGTCAGTGGCGAACAAGTTAAAGTTTTTGTCGTGAAAAAAGATCAATCTTTAACTGAAAAAGATATAATAAAACACTGTCGTGATAATTTAACGAACTATAAGGTGCCTAAACTCGTTGAGTTTAGAGATGAACTACCAAAAACAAACGTTGGTAAGATTCTAAGAAGAGCCTTAAAGGACGAAAAGAAATAATTAAAGCCGGCATTAGCCGGCTTTTTTATGGTATAGAAAGGGGTATAAGTGCAATATCAACTGATCGAAACACAAAATCAATTAAATGATTTTGTAGAAAAAATTACAGGTAAACCGGTACTGGCAATTGATACCGAGTTTATGCGTCGTCGTACGCTTTACCCTGAAGTTGCACTTATTCAAGTATATGATGGTGAGCATTTAGCGTTAATTGACCCTCTGGCTGAGTTGTCGCTTTTTGATTTTTGGCAAGTACTCAAAAACCCAGAAGTGTTAAAAGTATTGCATTCACCGTCAGAAGATATTGAAGTGTTTCAAAAATACGCTGGCTTTGTACCAACACCACTGTTTGATACTCAATTTGCACTGCAAATATTAGGTCATGGTAACTGCATGGGCTTTGCGCACATGGTTAAAGAGTTGCTTGATATCGAAATTGATAAAAGCGAATCACGCACTAATTGGCTACAGCGCCCACTAACAGAAAAGCAACTAGATTACGCCGCTGCCGATACGTATCATTTACTGCCTTGTTTTGAAATTATTAAAAAACAAATTGATGAAGCTGGCTTTTTTGACATCGTGATCAGCGAAAGCGAGTTAGTTGCGCAAAAACGTGCTTACCAAACACCTGCAGAGCAGCTTTACAAAGACATTAAAAATGCTTGGCAATTACGACCGCACGACTTAGCTGTATTACGCGAGCTTGCTGCATGGCGCCGTGAAAAGGCAGAGCGCAAAAACCTCGCTCTTAACTTTGTAGTAAAAGAGCACAACATGGTTGAAATTGCTAAGCGTAAGCCTGCAAGTTTAAATGCGTTACGCAGAGTGCCGGGTGTTGAGCCAATGGAGGTGAACCGTTCGGGCGTTGAAATTTTAAAATGTATTGAGCGTGGTAAAGCTGTTCCTGTCAGCGAACAACCTGCACAATTAAAACGTTTAATTGATTTTCCGGCTTACAAAAAAGCCGCTAAAGATATTAAACAAAAAATTACTAAAGCTGCAAAAGAGCAGGGCATTCCTGAAGATGTATTGGCCTCTAAAAAACAGATTAACCAGCTTATCAGCTGGAATTGGAAGCTCGATGCTGATGAGCGTAAAGCTGCATCAAAGCCAGATCTGTTTAACTCATGGCGCTATGAGTATGTGAAAGACGTACTTAAAGAGTGGCAAAATTAAGTAATTACCTCAAAGGGCTTTTTATGCGTTGACTTGCATTAAAAGCCCTGAAACTTACTGCGTTTACGCGTAACCTCTAACCAATGCAGTAAGTTATTATCATATCGTTTTAATCGTTGTTTTTGTTTCGACGTTAAATAATAAAATGGCGCGAATATAAAGTAGCCATGACCAATGATTACCACACAATTAAAGCCATATTTAGAAAATTGTTTAATTTTTTTAGTTTTGTTCGGTTCAATATGAACATTCCCAAACACTGAACTGTAAAAAATTCCATGACGACATATAGTCAGCTCATTTTTACTGCTCAATACCAACAAAATAATTATTAACGATGTAAGCATAAAAGCTAGCAAAAATAGCTCATAAAGCGGGTGCTTTTGGGATGTCGCTTTTAGAATAGACAATGTTAAAACAGCTAAAGTCACGAGGATCGCAAGTGTGCTTTTCTCTGAACTCTTCCTTAAATTCAATACGTTCATTCTCAGTCCTTGAGAGGCTTTTTTAATATAGTACTTCGCTACTTAGATAATACAATCTGCCGAACAAATGAAAGTAAACGCTGTTTTTAATGTTTTATTATTATTTTTTGTAGTGTTATTTATTTAGCTTGTTGAAATTAAATGAGATATTAAACGATGAAAGATATAAGAATATATGTAAAAGAGGGTGGTGTAATAACTCAAGGTATATATCTTCATTAAGGATACTGAGTCATTGAGAACGCCAGAATTATTCTTTTCGTATATTTACATGGAAATGCACGATGCGAATATATTATAGTGTTTAACTTTACATTAAAGTCTTAAAAAACTTTGTAATAGCAATGCCTTAAGTAATTTTTTAAAACTATATAAAGATCAGGAGGGGACCACATAACAAACCGCTGTAGACCTAGTAGAAACTTGCTTGTTAATATAGCCCATTCCTTTTTGCCTCTATGCGAGATGGGGGTACATCGAAGGATATTCCCGCAAATTATTTTGACATTGGTATTCTTAAAATATAAACGGATATTATGAATGGAAATTTAGGAGCGCTTTTGTGAAAGGGACTGCATTCATTCTTCTCATCGTTGTTGTTTTTGGTGTTCTTAAACTCATTGCTCCGAAGATTGTGCCGTTTTTGCCGGAGTGGGCAAATGGACTTATTTTTCTCATTGTTTTTTTAGTTTTATGTTTTCAATTTGGGCGATTTATCTTTAAACACCGAAGAAAGGACGATTAGCTGTTTGTTTTAAAGCGTATAACAAACAATTTAAGCCGTCGTTCAGTCGTTTCCACAGTGTGTTTTTGGCATCAAAGGATTAAGATATGGAAAACTATGTACTAGCTGGTTTGGGGTTACTGGTACTGTTCAATATATTGATTAGTTTAGTAATTTATAAAAGAAATGATTTTGAAACTTTTCAAAAAGTAGCACAAATAGTACTGGTTTGGTTACTCCCTGTCATAGGTGGAGCGGGAATCTTGATATTCTATAAAAGTATAGATAAACCAATCAGGAAACCAGAAAGCTTTGCAAAACGTTCTGAAGGCAATAGCTCCTGGCAAGATGAACCCTAATAAAGAGCTATGAGTAAAGGACTATTTAAATTAAATCCAAGCCATGAGCTCACGTGTTTAAAGCGAGCTCATTCCTAAAAAACCTTATAACCCAAGTAAGATCTTATCTAAGTTTTGTTTTGATTTAGCAACGCTTTGTAGTGGGGTTAGTCCGCTTGGGTATTCTTCTTGCTCAAGCACTAACCACTTGGTGTTGCCGTGCGACTCTAAAGTATCGATGATGGCAGGCCAATCAATGTTGTTTTCGCCGATAATCGGGCTCATATTGCTACCCTCAATCGTACGTACTTTAATGTGCGTAGCAAGTGTGCGGTTAGGGTACTTTTTAATAAAGTAGATTGGATCTTTAGCAGCGTAATTGACCCAGCCAATATCTAACTGCAATGGCATAGTCTTGGGGGTATTAGTGGCAATGTAATCCCAAAACGTTGCATTATTAAAAGCATTAAACTCTTTATTATGATTGTGAAAACCGATCTTCATATTAAAGCGGGTCGCATAATCACTGACTTTAGTAAGCTCTTTAACCAGAGATTTAACTCCCTCAGGATGCCATGCTCTTTCATCCCAAGGTACATAAAGTGTTGTAACGTCAAGGGTCTTGTAAAACAGCAGAGTGCTATCAATTGTCTTTTCACTCAGTGCATCAAAGCCTATATGGGCACTACTGGCAACTAAGCCTAATTCACTGAGCTTTGCTTTTAAGGCTGCTGGATTATTTGAATATGGGCCAAAGTCTCCGGCAAACTCCACGCCGTCAAACCCCATTTCGGCAAGAGACTTAAGCGTACCATGAAAGTCATTTTTTAAGGTGTCTTTGACTGACCATAGCTGCACACTCACTGGCAGTTTTGCGAATAATTGACCACTAAATACAAGGCTAATAATGAGCAATAAAATGCGGGTTTTAAACATTCTTCAATCCTAAAAAAAGCAGGGGGCTGACCCCCTGCACTGTGTTACAAATAACACAAGGGGGAAAGTTAATCGATATAGGCGTACTCGCTTAAACCAAGCTCAGCTAAAACCTGATCTAAATGGGCTTTTGCTTCATCAGAAGGCCCAGGGTAATCACCTGCAATAGGCACATTGCCAAGGTAACCAATGTCTTTACAGCCTTCAGGCGTACAAAAAAATGCTGCCAGCACTAATTCTTTAAAGCGTAAAAAGGCTTTACCAATGCGCTGAAATTGAGCAGGTGTTTGCTCGTTTAAAAACGCAATATCGTCTAAAATCGCGCGATGTTGCTTTTCGTTAAGTGCAACAAATTGCTTTTTAAAACGAAGCTGTGCCTCATCGTTAAGCCACGCTAATGAATTTAAAATTTTAATTCTATCGCGTTGTTGGCCTTCATACGGTGCGCTCACCCATTCATTAATAACAGCCGGTACTTGTAGCTCACTGGCTGAAGGAATAGCGCCTTCGCGCGGTACAATGTAATCAGATAAAAGCGCTACTAACGTGAGTTCGTCTGCTGTTAAGGTCAGTGGCCAAGGTGATTCTGGTGGCATCACCAAATTAGGATCTTGACCATAGCCTTTAGCGGTTACAGGCTTGATATCTAAATCAGGCCAATGCTCTTTTGCAGAGACTGCAACGTCATCTTCCAGTGCGTTTGTGCAGCCAGCAGTTAAACCAATCGCCGAGCCCGCAGCTAATAGACCAAGCCATTTTAAAGACTCACGGCGGCTCATGTTTGAAACATAGTTATATGAGTCGTGTTCGTTACGATGATGCATAATTAAAGTACCCCGTTATCAATTTGTTGAGCAAGCCAAGTTGAATTACGCATTGCCAGTGTCATGATGGTGAGCGTACAGTTTTTATGAGGGTTAGAAGCAAATACACCGGCATCCATTACAAATAGGTTATTACAATCCCATGTTTGACCCCATTGATTGGTGACAGAGTCTTTCTTTGAGCTGCCCATTCGTGTGGTGCCCACTTCGTGAATGATTTCGCCACCTTTTGAAATTGCTTTTTCAGCAGGTGGGAGTTCGCCAACGGTCGCACCCATGTTTTCTAGAATTTGCTTCGCAGTTTTTAAACCATGTTCGATTTGCTTTAATTCTCTGTCAGACCACTTAAAGTGGAACTTTGATACCGGAATACCCCATTTGTCTTTAACGTTTTCGTCAATTTCCATGTAGGTATCTTTGTTCGGTAACATCTCACCACGCAGAGCAAAACCAACGTAAGAGCCATATGCATCACGAATTTGCTGTTTAAGGGCAGGGCCATAGCCTTGTTTATCACCCGATACACCCGAGCCTGGTTGTCTAAAGCCACCGCCAATTTCAAAGTGATAACCACGTGGGAAATCTAATTCATTGTTAGCTTGTGCTTGATGACCCCACCAAGGAATAAATAAGTGATTAGCGGTATGTCCATCTTCGTTATAACGTGGGCGACCTTTAAGTGCCGGAATTTGCGCACCTAACCATGCACCCGTCGAATCCATCAAGTTTCGACCTACTTGGCCACTTGAGTTAGCAAGGCCTTTAGGGTGCTTTTTATTCTTTGAGTTTAATAAAATACGTGCTGATTCACAGGCGCTGGCGGCTAAGATAACCACATCGGCATCAATAGCATGTTCGGTTATTGTGTGTTTATCAACATAGGTGACGCCAGTGACTTTACCTTGCTCATCAACTTTGACTGATTTAACCATGGCATCGGTAATAACTTTTAAGTTGCCGGTGGCTTTTGCCATAGGTAATAGCGATGTAGTAGTTTGAAAAGCAGCACCAATTGAACAACCAGAGCCACAAGGCGTTGCATAAAAACAGGCCATGCGATCATCTTTAGGGCGGGTTAATACCGCACGGTGCATAGGCACTGCTTGAATGCCCATTTTCTTTGCAGAAGCGGCAATTAAAAGCTCAGGAACACGCGGCTTTGGTGGTGGCTGTAAAATACCCGGTGACGAATCAGGCATATCTTCATGGCCAGTATTGGTGCCACATACACCCACAAGTTCTTCGGTTTTATCGTACCAAGGTGCTAAGTCAGCGTATTCAAATGGCCAGTCGGCACCGTGACCATCTCGGCTTTTGCCTTTAAAATCGTGTTCACTAAAGCGTAATGAATAGCGGCCCCAGTGGTTAGTTCGACCACCTAACATACGTGCGCGCCACCAATAGAAGTCGCTTCCTTTGGCGCTGGTATAAGGCTCATCAGGTACTTGCCAGCCGCCATCAACGGTTGCGTCGTAAAAGCCAAAGTTTTTGTCTTTGTTACCTGCACCCATAAGTGGGGCTTCGTTGTTACGACGAAACATCGGGCTTTCTGTTTTCGGGTCATAATTACGGCCCGCTTCAAGTAATAACACTTTGTGACCAAGCTTGGTTAACGTGTATGCGGCCATTGCACCGCCAGCACCAGAGCCAACAACTAATACCTTATGTTTAAAATCAGACATCTTATAGCTCCTTGATTTTTATATTTTTAAACCACACTTTGTCACCATGGTCTTGAAGCCCGATATGACCTTGTTCAGCCGTTGCAAAGTTTTTCCAGGTTGCAAACTTACTGCCTTTTACAAGGGTGTTCCATGTTGTACTGCCAATTACAATGCTGGTGGTGCTAATACCGTTTTGCCAAACTTGTAAGTGGTTGTCTTGCATTTTAATGCGTACATGGTTCCAGCTATTTGCTGGTTTGTGCGCCGCAACTGGCGCAGCAAATAAATCGTAAATTGACCCTGCTAAGTGCGAGTCAATTTCGGTATCTGGGTGTTCTTCGTTATCGATAATTTGAATTTCAGGTGCATGAGAGTAAATCATCTGTCCGGTTTCATCAGCTAATACAAAAATACCGCTATTGCCTTTAGTAGAGATTTTCCAGTCAATCTGTAATTCAAAGTTTTGGTACTGCTTTTTAGTAAGCAGATCACCGCCACCTTTGGTTAATGTCATAGCGCCATCTTCAACGACCCATGCAGGATTTAAAGATTCGCTTTTAAAATTACGCCACTGCGACATATCTTTGCCGTCAAACAACAACTGCCAGCCAGCTTGCTTTTCTTGTTGTGTTAGCTGATTGTCAGCCGCATTAGCGAGTGCACAGCTACTAACGGTGAGCATTAAAGTCAGTGCTTTAAGAGATTTAAACATAGTGTTCCTCGACGATTTACTTGCTTAAGACGCACATTTTTCGGTGCGTTTGTTTTTATCAATTACTAAATGCAACCCAATGAATGCGACGATTAAAATAATTGGGAAGATCAGTAGGTTTTGTAATACAGCCTGTCCGGCTAAAATTTCAATTTGTTCAGCGCTTGCGCCACTTGCTTCTGCTGATGAGCGTGCCGTATCTATCCAGCTACCAATTACAGGGTTCCAGATGCTCATAGCAAACATGCCTGCACCGCCCATTAACGACATACCCAGCGCCCCTGACTTTGGAATGTATTCAGCAACGCAGCCAAGCATGGTCGGCCAAAAGTAGGTTACGCCAAGTGCAAAAAGCATCGCTGCTAGATAAATCATGCTGCCCTCGGCTTGGCTCATCATAAAGATACCTAAGCTTGCACAAATGGCAGATCCAAGTAATACACCAGTAGGGTTGAGCTTATGCACAATGGGGCCTGCAAAGAAACGACCAACCGCCATTAAGCCGGTGATCAGGGCTAATACCACCATAGGAGAGGCACCCGATGAACCTAAAATACGCTCAATCCATTGTTGTGTGCCAAATTCAGTGGTTGCGGTAAACGTCATACAGGCAATTAAAAAGATGTATAACGGCGTAAATAAGTGGCGAATATTGCTGCTGGTAGAGTGAGTACGCGTATCAAAGCGTGGAAATTGTGCTTTGATCAGCATAGCGCCATAGATAACCGTAGGAATTAAAATTAACGCTACTTGCCATTGCCAGTTTAAACCTGCTCCCGACATAAAATTCGAAGCAAGTGCGCCAATCACAATGCCACCTGGGAACCAAACATGAAAACGGTTTAGCATAGTGGTGGTGTTTTTAGGGTACATTTCTGCAATTAGTGGGTTACAGCCAGCTTCAACAGCGCCGTTGGCAAAACCAATTAAAAAGGTAGAAACTAGTAAGCCCCAAAAACCATCAGCTGTTATTGTCAAAACAAGACCAAGTAAATGACAGATAAACGCTAACGCCACTAATTTTTTCGCGCCAATGGCATTATAAATAATACCGCCGACCATAGTCGCGACCGGAAAGCCTAAAAATGCCATGGCATTAACCCAACCTAATTCGGTGTCGGTTAAGCCAAACTCACTGCCAAGTTGACCCAAAATACCAGCACGAATGGCAAAGGTCATGGAGGTCACAATCAGTGCTATACAGCAAAGCCGAAAGACAATGCGGTTATAATTATTGTTGTCCATATTGTGTGTCCTGTGTGTTCTATTGTTGTCGGTTTTATAAACCTAAAATTCGATTATTACGCTCAGTGTTTGTTGCGCCACTGGCAAAATCGTCAAAGGCTTTGTCGGTTGGGTTTATTAAGTGTGCTTTAATAAACTCAGCGCCTTCTCTTGCCCCATCCTCTGGGTGCTTTAAGCAACATTCCCATTCAAGTACAGCCCAGCCATCAAAACCATATTGAGTTAACTTGCTAAAGATTTGCTTAAAATCTACTTGGCCATCACCTAAAGAACGAAAACGCCCTGGTCGGTCTTGCCAGTTTTGAAATCCGCCATAAACACCTGAGCGGCCATTTGCGATAAATTCGGCATCTTTGACATGAAACGCCTTAATGCGCGAATGATAAATATCGATAAACGCTAAATAGTCGAGCTGTTGCAATACAAAATGGCTCGGATCATAAAGAATATTAACGCGTGGGTGATTATTGGTTGCTGCTAAAAAGCGCTCAAATGTCACACCATCATGCAGGTCTTCACCCGGATGTAATTCATAACACACGTCCACGCCATGCTCGTCAAAGCAATCTAAAATGGGTAACCAGCGCTTAGCAAGTTCACTAAAGCCTTGTTCAACAAGTCCTTGTGGACGCTGTGGCCACGGGTAAAAGGTATGCCATAAAAAAGATCCCGAGAACGTCGCATGGGTTGTTAAGCCAAGGTTTTTACTTGCTTTAGCAGCCATCATCAGTTGCTCTGTTGCCCACTTTGTTCGCGCTGCAGGGTTGCCTTTTACATGCTCTGCGGCAAAGTTATCGAACATTTCATCGTAGGCAGGGTGAACAGCAATTAACTGGCCTTGCAAATGTGTTGATAACTCTGAAATTGTAAGTCCATACTCTGTGGCAATACCAGTGACTTCATCGCAGTAATGCTGGCTTTGAGCTGCTTTTTCTAAATCAAAAATAGTCGGGTTTGAGGTTGGCACTTGAATCGCTTTGTAACCTAAACCACTTGCCCATTCACATAAACCACGAAAGCTATTGAAGGGGGCTTTATCTGAAATAAACTGCGCCAAAAATATTGCTGGCCCTTTGATTTTATTCATTCTTTATTATCCAATCTGTAATTTGTGCCATTTAGTATCTTGCTTCGATGAAGCAACAACTTGCTCAATAAACGCCATACCACGCACAGCCTCATTGATGCCAGGTACATCAAATGCTGAATTTGTTGCGTTATCGCCTTGCTTAAATGCGTGGATCTGCGCTGCAAAATTGCGGTAAATATTGGCAAAGGCTTCAAGGTAGCCTTCTGGGTGACCGGCAGGGGCACGCAGGGCATTTTGCGTATCAGGGTGTAATTCCCCCACGCCTGCTCTAAGTAATGTTGCGGCTTGATTGTGGCCTCTTAGCCATAAGCTATTAGGCTCAAGTTGCGACCACTCAAGACTGGCTTTATCGCCATAAATACGCAGGCGTAAGTTGTTTTCATCGCCAATAGCAATTTGGCTTGCCAATAAAACGCCTTTACAACCATTATTGAACCTAAGAAGCACAGTGCCATCATCATCGAGGGCTCGGCCTTCAACCACATGATTTAAATCAGCACAAAGCTCAGTGATTTCGAGATCAGAGACATACTCGGCTAAGTTAGCTGCATGCACGCCAATGTCGCCCATACAACAACTAATGCCAGACTTACTGGTGTCTAAACGCCAGCTTGCTTGTTTTGAACCTTCGTCTTCGCTGTGCGCTAACCAGCCTTGAGTGTACTCAACAATGACTTTACGTATACTGCCGAGCTCGCCTGCTTTTACGCGATGCTTGGCTTCTTTGACCATAGGGTAACCGGTGTAAGTGTGGGTTAACCCATATAAAACCTGCTGTTTTGCAATAATGCTTTGTAATTGCTCTGCTTCTGCGAGAGTAAGCGTTGCAGGTTTATCTGAGAGCACATGAAAACCATGTTCAAGCGCCATTTTCGCGACCGGAAAATGTAAGTGGTTTGGCGTAACAATAGCCACAAAATCAATACGCTGATCAGTAGGTAATTTTGCCTCTTCGGCAAAAAGCGTTTGGTAACTGTCGTAGCAACGGCTGCTATCAAGCCCAAGTAGTTCGCCAGTTGCTTTACATTTGTTTGCGTCTGAACTGAATGCGCCTGCAACAAGCTCTATCATTCCGTCTAATCGCGCTGCAATTCGATGGATAGCGCCAATGAAGGCACCATCGCCACCGCCTACCATTGCCATGCGGATCTTAGCTTTGCTCATCTTAAGCGCTCCTAAATTTAAATAGCGTCTGCTACTGTTAATGTCATGTTATTGATAATAGGAAAGCTTAGCCAATAAGCGCTAATAAAAATTCGGTTGACAATGCAACAAAATCGGCGTTTAAAATATATAGGGCTGTTCTTTATTGAGACAAAATTAAGCGATGGATATTCAAGAAATAATAAAAAAAGCTGGCGTAAATCAGCTAATTGCTGCATTTGATTTACTGCCAGATATCCTCTTTTGGGTAAAAGACACAGATAGTAGAATCTTGCATTGTAATCAGCATTTTATTGAGCATCAGGGTTATAAAACACTGGAGCAAATATTGCTAAAAACAGACTTCGATTTTTCACCAAAGCACCTTGCGTTTCAGTACGTCAATGACGATAAACGGGTGATGGAAGGCTACATAGTGACTGACCGTTTAGAGCTGAACCAAACCCAACAAGGTGAGCTTGGTTGGTTTTCTACATCAAAGCATGCTTTAAAAGATCACGATGGCAATGTGATTGGCACTTACGGAGTAACCCGACATCTACAAAAAACCTCAAAAGCGCTTTCTCATGTAAGGGCAATTGAAGAGCCGGTAAAATTTATTCGCGAGCATTACCATCGTCAGATCAGCATTGATGAATTAGCAGAGCTTGCGCATTTGTCGGTAAGTGCTTTAGAGCGCCGCTTTAAAAAGCATTTAGCAAAAACACCTAATCAATTTATTAACGAAGTGCGTCTCGAAAATGCCCGCAAGCTACTGATTGAAACGCAACTGCCCATTTCACAAGTGGCCTACCAGTGTGGGTTTTCGGAGCCGAGTTACTTCAGCAAACAATTTCGGCGTTTGTTTGGTGAAATTCCCTCACAAATGCGCTCGCAATTAGGAGATTAAATTGCAGCTCTTGCCATTAAAATAGCCCCTTGCTCTGCACTGGCAAGGGCGGGGGTTAAATGCGCTTTACTGGCATCAGTTAAGTAAGGCGTGATGGCACTGGCAATGCCGCCCATCAAGGTGACGTTTTCAATACCTTGTTTTTCAAAGTAAGCGATATAGCGGCTAATGTATGCGCACGCTTCATTGATTAATTGCTGACAAAAAGTATCGTCAGAATGGCTAAAAACTAGGGGCGCAAATTTGGCAAGCTCTGCAGGGCGCGCTGATATTAAACGCTGACTTAACGCTTGGCTTGAGTCACAATTAAGCTGGGTGAGTAGGGTATCTATTGCAGCTGAACTTTGCGCAACACCATCAAGTACTGCAAATGCTTTACGGCAAAGTTGTAAACCTAACCAACCACCACTGGCACCATCGCTCAGTAATAAACCATAACCCCCTAATTCGCTAAATTGGTTTTGCAGCTGGTAACCCGCACAAAAGCCCGTACCAAGAATAATCACCGCGCCATCATGGTGTTGATGAGCGCCTTTACAGGCAATCAGCATATCTGTTGACAGGGTAAACTTGGCAAAAGGGTGCTGCCACTTGGTCATAGCTTGGTAAGCTGAGTCGATATTAGCTCCGGCAAGCCCTGCATGCACATAAGTGTTTTTTAGCTCGCTTAAGGCAAGCCCTGCCTCATGAAAAGCATGTTCAGTCGCGTGGAGTATTGACTCTTGGCTTTGTTGGTAGCTGGTGGCCACGTTTGCCGAGCCACTTATAGCTTCGCTGAGTAGAGTGCCGTTTTCGTTTTCTAAACGGACTTTACACTTACTGCCACCACCATCAATTCCTAAAAAATACGTTGCCATGCTTAATCCTTTGAAAGAAGCTTATTGATAGCCTCAGCATTAATTGCACCATTTTCGTTGTGCACGCATGAGTGTACATGCACAGCTGCCTTTGCTGAATGGTTTTTTATTAATTGCCAAAGTGTTGGCGCGTTTTCTAAAGTAACGCCACCACCGATAACAATTTCTATCTGATTAGCGCTGTGTGCTAAGTATGTGTTGAGCAGCTTGTAGCCATCTACAGCACTTTGACCGCTTTGCCATGGCGTGCCTGCTGTTAAGATGCGGTCAACGCCTAAGCTAATCAGTTTCTCAAGTGCGCTTAACGGGTTTGTAAGGGTATCGAATGCACGGTGAAAGGTCACCATCAGGCCATGCTGTTTGGCTGTGGCAACTAAAGAGCGGGTCACTTCTAAATCAAGTTCGCCGTGTTTAATTGCACCAAATACCACGCCATGCGCCCCCGCGTTCGCTGCCAGTGTAATTTGTTTTTGCATTAGGTTGCGACATTCAGCGCTAACAAAAAAGTTGCCTGCTTCGGGGCGTATCATCACCACTAACTCTGCACTATTAGTCAGGTTTTTCACCGCACAGTCAATCGCATTAACACTTGGTGTTAAGCCACCTAGGTGTAAATTACTGCACAATTCAAAGCGTTTCGCGCCTAAGTTACTAGCCATTGAAATGTTGTTAGCAAGCTGCTTTAAGCACCCTTCGTTTAGGCATACTTCAAGAAATTTACCATTATTCATGGGCGTGTTTTTACCATATCTATTACACCTATTTTTTAGTTACTCAATTTGTGAGTGATTAACAAATACATGGAATTTAAAATTATTATTTATTATCAATAATTTAAATGTTAGTTTGAGTTTGTTTTGCTGAGCCTATAAACTCAAAATCGCTGAGCTTAACTATAATTCAGAAAATATAAAAATGAATATAAAATATTCCTAACGCCGATTTTGTCATATCTCTCACCGAATTTTTATTATCACTTTTTGACCGCTCACCCTATTCTGAGTTTGAGTTTAACAAGCTGTTAACTACCGAAAATCAGTTTAAAAACCGACAACAATAAATCGTTTTTGCAGGGGCTAAAGGCTCTTAAACAAAAACAGAACACACAACTGGAGATAGGCATGGGCAAGCAAACTGTAATAAAAACAAAAGGGCAAGGAAGGCATTTTAAGCGTAATGCAATTTTAATATCGCTACTGGCTGCAATTAATACAAGCTATGCAGCAGAGCAAGCTAATGATGATGTAGAAGTGATTGAAGTACGAGGTATTCGTTCTTCAACTGCAGAAAACTTAGCAATAAAACGACTTTCAACGGCGACAGTTGATGCAATCACCGCAGAGGATATTGGTAAGTTTCCTGATAAAAACGTCGCTGACTCATTGCAACGTGTATCGGGCGTTTTGATTGACCGCGACGGTGGCGAAGGTAGCCGCGTGAGTATTCGTGGTACGTCACCGGATTGGACTCTCACCCAATTAAACGGTAACTATATTGCTTCATCAGGTTCTGGTACTCCTACCCGTAGTTTTAATTACACGTTATTGCCTTCAAGCATGATCAAAAGTGTAGAAGTGTACAAAAGTGCTGAAGCACGCATCGATGAAGGTGGTATTGGTGGTACGGTTATTTTACACACCCGAAAACCTCTTGAGATGGAAGCAAATTCAGGGGCGTTAAGTGCAGAGGTGACTTACGATGATGTGTCTGAAGACACTAAGCCGCAAGTCAACGTGCTGTATTCTTGGAAAAATGACGACGAAAACTTTGGTGTACTGGCCGGTTTTACTCGTCAAGATCGCACCGTAACAACCATCACTAACAACGCATCACACTGGCGTTTTCACTCAGATACCGTTGAAGGGGCAGAGCGCCCAGCGCTGGTAGACCAAGCCACTGGCGAAGTGTATAACAATGTATGGGCGCCTCGTGCGATGAGTGTTAATAACTCAAACCAAGACCGTACACGCGATGGTTATCAAGTCGCTGTGCAGTGGGCACCGAGTGACAGACTTGATTTAAACTTTAACTATTTTGGTGCCAAGTTAGGCTACGACCAAACAGGGCAAAGTATTACTTTTGCCGAGTGGAACGATAACCACAACCCGTATTACGGCATTGTACTTGATGGCGATACCGTGGTTGCCTACGGTAATGGCGATAATGGTTTACTGAATGATAATAACTGGGGTGATGCCGATGTAAATGACGGTGTGGCTGTTCGCCGTGGTTTGTTATCGCCGCAGTTAACAGGGCGTGAGCGTTTTGGCGAGTCAAAATCAAACACCTATGATTTTGAAGGTACTTATTATGGCGACACTTACAGCATTACAGTAAAACTTGGTCATACTGAAGCTGAAGGCGGAACCTCAAAAGAAACCTACGCCAATATTGATGCACGTTTAGGCTCAGTAAACAGCTGGTTGTGGTCAATTGAAAACGGAAAACCAAGCTACGAAGTGTCGACTGATTTAGCCTCTGATAAAGAAGCATATCAATATTACGATTGGTTTGACTCATACTCATCTGAAAATGAAGACTCAGAAGATTACTTTCAAACAGATGTGAAATTTGACCTTGATGGCAGTTTTTTCACTCGTGTTTATGTGGGTGGTAAATACCGCGACCACGAAATTAAAGGCATTCGTAATGACTTTCGTTGGGATGACGGCATCGCTGATAACGGCGGTTACCGCGGTTACTTACCAGGTACTGAGTGGTTCCATAATCCAGATTTTCACCCAGATGCGCCAACATTGGTAAGCGACCATGTGGTTGATAACAGTGCAGGTGATACAGGCGCATTTAACTTTTTAGCGTTTGATTTTGGAGCGCTTGATAACTACTTAAAAGAAAACTTTAGTCAGACAGTGGTGCCAACACTTTCGGGTACCTATGCCCTAGAAGAAAAAATTTGGTCTGTTTACACCCAAGCGGATTTTGAATGGCAAGATTTCCGCGGTAATGTTGGTGTGCGTTATGTAAATACAGAGCTGAGCACCTTGACCTACGATGATGTTATAGGTCAAGACGATGACGACACGGATCCAAATGAGCGCAGTAGTGATGGCAGTGAAGTATTACCAAGCTTTAACCTTGCATGGGATGCAACTGAAGATCTAGTGGTGCGCTTTGCCGCAGCACGCACTATGGCAAGAGTGAGCTATTCAGACTTAAGCCAAGCAGAGTCATACGGTCCTCCAGTGAACATTAACTCGCCTGATTCATGGACAGGCCGTGGTAATGGTACCTCGGTAAACACAGGGCTTGAACCTATGTTATCTGACCAATTTGATTTAGGTATTGAATGGTATTACGGCGATGGCTCTGCACTGGGTGCCACGTTATTCTCAAAAGATATTTCTAACTTACCAATCTCGACAGTAGAAATTGTAGAGCGTGAACATGATTGTTGTAACGGCCCAATTGAGGTCGAAATGAACACCAAAGTGGGTGGGGGTGATGCAAAATCAGAAGGTTTAGAGCTGTTCTTCCAGCACTCGTTTGATAATGGTTTTGGTATTTTAACTAACTATACCTACACAGATACCAGCACCAGCGAAGTCTCGACAGACGGACAAAAAACAGAGGCCGAAATACCAGGCACCGCTAAGCACCAATATAATGTGTCGGTGTACTTTGAGAATGACGACTTTAGTGTTCGTGCGTCATATAACTGGAAAGATGACCGTGCCAACGGTATTCACCAAGGCTACAACTTATATACCAAAGACTATGGTCAGCTAGATGTGAATGCCTCGTATAACTTAACAGAGGATCTTTCGTTTACCGCGTCAGTGGTGAACTTAACAGAAGAAATAGAAGAAGGATATTGGAAACAAAGCAATCGCTTTACCTATAACCAATATTCAGGCCGCCGTTTTTACTTAGGCGCAAATTATAATTTCTAACCCAAGACATGTTGTTTGTTGCAACCTAAAAAGGTACTTTTATTAAAGTACCTTTTTCTTTTTTAAGACAATAATGATTGAATTTGTAAAAACAACGGAGCAAGACAAAGCCTATTTACTCGACTTAAGATTAAATACCATGGTTGAGCACTTAGAGAATCAAGGGTTATTTTTATCACTTGAGCAACATCAAGCAAGAGTGGCAGAGCATTTTGAGCACAGTCATTTAGTTTTAAATGATGGGCAATGTGTAGGCGCTGCAAAGTTCATCTTGAGTGACCAAGCTATCAGTTTGTTACAGCTACAAATTGAACCTAAAGAGCAGGGCAAGGGGTTAGGCACTAAGGTGTTAGATGCACTCAAAGCGCAAACAGCAGAGATTAATTTAACGGTGCTAAAAGCGAATCCAGCGTATGGATTATATCAACGGACAGGGTTTAAAACGCTAGGCGAAGACGACTATGAGTTTCATATGCAGTGGCAGAAATAAAAAAGGGCGCTGTTAAAAAACTAAGCGCCCAATTTTGACTATTTCTTTTCTTCGTCAGGTAAGGTGACGTTTAGCTCAAGTACTGCTAAGTCATCTTCGTTTTGATCAAACTGAACCTGAACTGCATCAGTGTTTACATTCACGTACTTACGAATAACATCAAGGATGTCTTGTTTTAGCTGTGGTAAGTAATCTGGTGTACCACGCTGTGAACGTTCGTGCGCGACAATGATCTGCAATCGCTCTTTTGCTAATGACGCACTGCTTTTCTTTTCTGAGCGGAAGTAGTCAAGTAAAGACACATTAACCTCCAAAAATCCGTTTGAATAAGCCTTTTTTCTCTACGTCTAAGAAACGAAAATCAACAGTTTCGCCTAATAAACGATTGATAGCATCTGTATACGCTTGGCCTGCATCCGATTCAGAATCTAAGATAACCGGTTGACCAGAGTTTGATGCACTAAGTACAGCTTGTGATTCTGGAATAACGCCCAGTAATTTAATCGCTAAGATTTCTTGTACGTCTTCTACTGAAAGCATTTCGCCTTTTTCAACACGCTCAGGATTATAACGTGTTAATAGTAGGTGTTCTTTTACGCTTTCTAGGCCTTCTTCAGCACGTTTTGACTTGCTGTGTAAAATACCAAGAATACGGTCAGAGTCACGTACTGATGATACTTCTGGGTTCGTTGTTACAATCGCTTCATCAGCGAAGTACATTGCCATCATTGCACCGGCTTCAATACCCGCTGGTGAATCACATACAATGTAATCAAAATCTTTTTTCAGCTCGTTAAGTACGCGCTCAACACCGTCACGGGTTAGGGCGTCTTTATCACGTGTTTGTGAGGCAGGTAAAATGTATAATTTATCGACGCGCTTATCTTTAATAAGTGCTTGATTTAGGTTTGATTCACCATTGATTACGTTTACGAAATCATAAACAACACGGCGTTCACAACCCATGATAAGGTCAAGATTACGCAGACCAATATCAAAGTCGATAATAACGGTTTTAAAGCCTTTAAGCGCTAAACCTGTGCCAATCGCAGCACTCGATGTGGTTTTACCAACACCACCTTTACCAGAAGTAACGACAATCACTTTTGCCATGAGATTTATCCTTTAACCAAAGCTGAAATTTCTAATGAATCATTTTTTTGTTGGATTTGTACTGCGCTGCCCCAGTGTTCACCCTGAAGAGAGTCGCTGATCCAATAACTACCATTAATTGAAACAAGTTCTGCTTCTAATTTTTGGCAAAATATATTTGCTTCGTTGTAACCTTTTGCCCCTGCAATTGCACGGCCGCGTAAGGTGCCATAAATATGCACATTACCATCGCTAATCACTTCGGCACCATGACTTACAGCGCCAATCACGATTAAATCGCGGTCTTTAGCATACACTTGTTGGCCCGAACGTACAGT
Source organism: Pseudoalteromonas sp. S4492 (assembly GCF_005886115.1). Taxonomy (NCBI): domain Bacteria; kingdom Pseudomonadati; phylum Pseudomonadota; class Gammaproteobacteria; order Alteromonadales; family Pseudoalteromonadaceae; genus Pseudoalteromonas; species Pseudoalteromonas sp. S4492. Next base: position 38,629 of record NZ_PNCP01000042.1, on the reverse strand, counting down.
GCCATGAATAACTTGCGCAGGCAGGTGAACGGTTTTTTCAACGATAGATGTATTTGTTTGTTGTTTAGCGGTCGCACCCTTAACGTCTTGTGAATAATTTAACACCGACAGGCCCGCAGCTTTTGCGATTTCGTTTTGCTCTTGAGAGCCATTACAAACCCCAACCGGGTTTAACGAAAGACCACTTAACATTGATTTTAAGAAAGAGAAATCAAGCGCTTCATCTTGTACGTCGCTTAAGTTGATTACGATAGGCGCACCGGCAAAGAACTTAGGTGCTTGGGCGATTTTCTCATCTAACTGCTTACTTAAAAGGGCTGTATCTGCTGAAAATAAATGTAAAACAGATAACGTAAAAAGGTTCCCTTTTAATTCAAAAATTTGTTCCGACATACACGCTCAATTGAATTGTCTGGATTAGCATTATTTAAGTATAAACACAGGCTGAACAAGGCATATACAGTAAAAATCTAATCTATTTTTTCTAACTTATTATATGACTCATGTTATAGTGTGCGCCTTCGTTAAGCAAGATATTATAGGGTCATAATGCTAACTGCGGTGTATAAAAGTATTAAAAAAGCGGATACATACCTTTTTGTAGAAAAAAGAGATGATTTCTCTCGCGTACCTGAACCTTTACTAGAAACGTTCGGTCAACCTAAGTATGTGATGATCATCAATCTAGCAAGCCGTGAAAAGTTAGGCGTGGCAGATTTAGAAACGGTTAAGCAAGCGTTAATTGATAAAGGCTTTTACTTGCAATTACCTCCGCCGGAAGAAAATCTGTTAACCCAATTTAAAAAAGACAAGGGAGTTGAGAGTGATTAAAAAACTTGCCGTTATTTTACTCAGTGCTTCATTAAGCACTTCAGTATTGGCAGAAGAAAAGACACAAGCTGATTTTGACGTTTACGTTGCTGCATTAAAAAAAGAAGCGATTGAAAAGGGCTATGATCAAGCACTTATCGACCAAGCATTCGCAACGGCTAAATTTAAAAAGAAAGTTATTTCAGCAGATAAAAATCAGCCAGAAGTAAAAGAAACCCTCGAAACCTATTTACCTAAACGTGTGCCGCAATGGAAAATTGACCGCGCCCGTAAATTATACAAAGAACACCAAGACGTACTTGAAAAAGTAGCCAAAGAATACGGCGTTCAAGCGCGTTTTATTGTGGCACTTTGGGGCCTTGAAAGTAACTTCGGTAAAATCCAAGGTGGTCACAGTGTAATTGCATCATTAGTCACACTTGCTTTTGATGGTCGCCGCGAAACCATGTACAAAAACCAACTTTGGGCAGCGCTTGATATCTTAAAAGAGGGCCATATCACCCTTGATAAGTTCAAAGGCTCATGGGCTGGTGCAATGGGTCAAACACAGTTCATGCCAACGTCGTTTAACTCATATGCAGTAGATTACAACGGCGATGGTCGTAAAGACATTTGGACCACAGAAGAAGACGCTTTTGCCTCAATTGCTAATTACCTTAAGCAAGAAGGTTGGAACGATGATTTAACCTGGGGTCGCCAAGTTAAATTACCTGAAGGCTTTGATAACGCAAACATTCTTAAGCGTGGCACTAAAACCCGCAGTCAATGGCTAGAGTATTGGAAAAACTCAGAGCGCAGCCTTGCAGACTGGCAAGCTCTTGGTGTGCGTAAAATGGATGGCAGCGACTTACCAAATGTGGACATAACCGCCGCAATGGTAATGCCAGATGATACCAATGGTCGTATGTATCTAGCCTACGATAACTACAAAGCACTTATGCACTGGAATCGTTCGTATTACTTTGCAACCAGTGTTGGTTACTTATCAGATCGCATCGGTTACCCAGCGATTAAGTAATCGAGTAATAAAAGTTAGCAAGTATCAAGGGTAAAGCGATAAGTTTTACCCGAGCAACTTGCTAACTTTACTCTTGTAACTTGTAACTTATTCGGCGTAAAAACGCCTCCTACAAACTTTACTCTTGTAACTCGAAACTTTCCCCTCAATCGCGCTAAAGCTCGACCTACAAGAGAGCGCGCGAAACAAGTTTCACGCCTACGATAGAAAACATTAGGCGCTAGGATTTAGGCTCTGGGACGCGATATTAAATCGCTGCTACATGTTCGGCGTTAAAACGCCTCCTACAAACTTTACTCTTGTAACTCGAAACTTTCCCCTCAATCGCGCTAAAGCACGACCTACAAGAGAGCGCGCGAAACAAGTTTCACGCCTACGATAGAAAACATTAGGCGCTAGGATTTAGGCTCTGGGACGCGATATGAAATCGCTACTACATGTTCGGCGTTAAAACGCCTCCTACACCAAGAGGTGATATTGATGTAGGTCGTCATTTATGGCGACAATATTTTGAACATTATTTCGTAGGAACGGCTTCAGCCGTGAACCTCAAATAATCGGCGTTGAAACGTCTCCTACAAACTTTCCCCTTGTAACTCGCTAACTTTACTCTCGCCCCTAGCAACTCGCTAACTTATTCCCCTTTCCCCGGCTTTTTCAAAATCTTGTCTTTAAAATCAAGAACCTTACCAATGCCAGAACCTAGTTTCATTAGGCTTTGAAGTTGTTCAGGGCTTAAGCGTTGTAGCTCTGCTGACCATTTGGTTACGGTTTCGAGTAGGTCGTGAATTTCTTGCATTTGCTGCTGAGCAAAACGCTCATCATCAGTATGGGCTTCTTCTAAAATATTATCGCGAAGCAGGCTAAGGGTTGGGTCTATCTCGCGTTTTTTACGCTCTTCGAATACGCGGTTGGCCATATCCCAAATGCTGCCAGCAGGGCCGTAGTATTCTTTACGGTCACCCGGAATATGATGCACTTTAATTAAGCGCCAAGACTGTAGCTCTTTAATGCCCATGCTGACGTTTCCGCGCGAGATACTTAAGGTATCGGCAATTTCATTGGCGGTCATTGGCTCTTTAGTAATGGTTAATAATCCACACATTTGACCAATGGTGCGGTTAAAGCCCCAACGGCTACCCATTTCACCGCAGTGCATAACAAAAGCTAAGTTTTTTTCAGATAGGCTCATAATTTTTAGTATTCAAAAATTTCAGAAATTAAATGCTAGCACGCTCGGGGTATAACTAAAAGAAATAGCCACTATGCAATCTGCTACTACTAAAGTGTAGATACGCCATATTTTAAATTTAAGTTATTGAATTTAAAGTGTAGTTTAATTAAATGCCGTGGTGATTAGCTATTTGATGTGGATCAATAATAGTGACAGTTAATAAGTTTATCGTATAGGCTGAAATCCAATAATACCATGGAGGAAGGTTATGAAAGCTGCAATAAATAAAGAGTACAAAGGTAAATTAACTATCGAAGATATCCCATGCCCAGAGGTGGGAATTAACGATGTGCTAGTTAAAATTGCCGCATGTGGCGTGTGTCACACAGATTTACATGCTTGTCATGGAGATTGGCCAGTCAAACCAAAAATGCCATTAGTACCGGGTCATGAAGGGGTAGGTACAATCGAAAAAGTAGGCGCAAACATTAAACACTTATCAGTAGGAGACCGTGTTGGTGTTCCTTGGTTGTATAGCGCCTGTGGTCATTGTGAGTTTTGTTTAGAAGGCAAAGAAACCTTATGCCTTGAGCAGCACAACACTGGGTATTCAGTTGATGGTGGTTACGCTGAGTACTGTGTAGCCCATGGCGATTACGTGGTTAAAATTCCTGAAGGATTAGGGTTTGCAGAAGCCGCACCACTATTTTGTGCGGGGGTTACAACCTATAAAGCGCTTAAAGTGACTGATGCCAAAGCGGGTGATTGGGTTGCAATTGTCGGTGTTGGCGGCCTAGGCCATTTAGCAGTGCAATACGCAAAAGCGATGGGCTTTAATGTAATTGCCGTTGATACCGGCGAGAGCAAGTTGGCACTAGCCAAAGAGCTTGGGGCAGACATTACCATAGATTTTATGAAGCAAGTGCCTTCAGAAACCATTTTTGAACAAGTAGGCGGCGCACATGGTGTTGTGTGTACTGCTGTTTCAAAACCCGGTTTTGAGCAAGCCTATAAAAGCGTGCGCCGTGGCGGTAAATGCGTGCTTGTAGGTTTACCACCCGAAGATATGCCATTGCCAATTTTCGATACCGTGTTAAATGGTGTGTCTGTTGTAGGCTCTATCGTTGGTACGCGTAAAGACTTACAAGAATGCCTCGACTTTGCAGCCAAAGGTAAAGTTAAAGCCATTATTGAAGAAAAACGCCTAGAAGATATCAACGATATTTTTGACGACATGCTAAAAGGCGATATCACAGGCCGAATCGTGATGACGCTTTAAGCTGAGTCAGTTAACGCTGTCAGGTTTGTTGAGTAATCAATTGAATCTGACAGTTTTTCATATGCTAGAAAATAGGGGGGTTGTAACTCGTTATTGCCTCTAGATGAGCTAACGTAATTACTCAATAGGTCTGCTTTGAGTGATCCGATACAGTGCTATGCATTTAATGCTATTGGCTAAACTCCATAAATCTGACATACCACATAACTTTTATGTTATTACCAATACGAGGGACTGTGTAAATATATTAGTTTTCTTGTTGTGCTTCCATATTCAAAAAATAAGCGATGAGCGCAATTTATCTTTCTGAATCTCTCTAGTATTAATAAAAAATTATAGTTGGTAATACATACGTTATTTGTTAAGAATAGATTTATTAATACATGAGCGTGACATCTGCAGAAAGATGCGCGAAGCGCGCAATATAAAATTGTTATACGTCGAACAGGCATCACAGATGATTTTTAATAAATTCATTAGAGTATTCAAAGAAACGAAAGGGATGCCAAAGTTATTCCAGTTTCAGCATATGCTTAACTCAATTACATATTCACTAATGGTACTTTTTGCTTTCTGGCCTTGGCCAAACGGAGAGTATTCGTTGAATGGGCGCAGCCTTACTTACCAAGAATTTTGGTTAACAGGCATGGCACCTGGTTTCCTATTATTTTGCATACTAATCATTTCAATTTGCTTCGCTTCAGTGAATAAACACTGGGCTGGCCGTGTAGGTACTTTTTTATACTGGGCATCTATTATTGCCTTCATGTCTTTCTATTCTTTAACTGGGGTAGTAATAGGTGGGGCATTAATTGCTTTTTGGGCGTACTATGTGTTTTATAGCACTGAGATGAGGCAGTTTTTTGCTCAGTCAAAAGTATAACAAACAAATTATTGCACTCGCTACCGCTCGTTGGGACTCAAAACCTTGGCGTGCGCTTTCGTGCCTAAACAATAGCACATAGTTTTTCGTTATCTACTTAGAGAGCCTGAGTTAAATGGATGCATTGAGTAAGCTTCAAGAAAAAAATAAAATCCACTCTAAGCATCAGCGTAATGCTAGCTGGAGCGCAGTTTGGGTGTTTTTACTAATGAGCCCATTGTTATTTAGCTATGGCAACGAATTTTACTTTTCTGTGATAAAAAACATTCAAATTGAGGCTCCGCACCCATTTATAGTCTTATTTGGCTCGTTATGTTTTGGTTTACCTTTATTAGCTATCGGTGAATGCATTCTTTTCAAGCGCGTTAATAAATTACTTCTTTTAATTATCGCAGAAGCTTGGTTTATCTGGTTTTGGGTTGTTAATCCATTATCTTGGTTGGCTTTTTTACCATTGATTCCTGCATTTGTTATATTGCAAATACAACTCCCTCAAATAAGAACAGGTAAGTAAAGGGGTTATAACAAGACAGTAAGTGGGTAAATTAACAGTTGGCTGTTTTCATTGTGTTCAACAGTGTCAGCGAACTATAAATTTATTAATTAGGAGAGAGTTATCCATGGAAGCACTAGAACGAATCACTGAAAGAGTATGTCGCAACGGTCATCCAGATGACCCGGAGACACCAAGACCATTACTTTCAATTGATGAGTTTTTCGAGGGAAACGATGTAGTAGGAAGCATAGGATGCAATTTAATTGATATTCCGCATCCCAATGATTTTTTAAGAGTATTTAAGGCTATTATCCACCGACCTGATGTGAAGGATATTAGAATCCAAGTGTCTGCTTTTGATGATCCAGATTGGCCATTTTCGGATACAGTGTACATAATGACCTCTGCTTCTGAATCTGAGGTAGGTTCATGGTTCCCTGAACACTTAAAACCCGACGAAATTTGGGAGGGCTTTGTTAATCAAGATTACGAGGCTTATGAAATACCCGCTGAAACCCGCCCAGTAGCAGTTTGGTGGGATTAATAAGCAATTTATCAAACATTGATTATGTGCTTAATTATTAGAGCGTAAGATCCCGTTGTATTACTTACAACCTAAATGGGTCGGTAACTGTCAAAAGGATGTTCAAAATTAAAAAGCTAATATTGATTTGTCTTATCTATGCTTTATCGGGGTGTGCTTCTTCTGATGTGGAACCTGTTCCAAAAGGCTGGGTTTTGCTTTCGTTCGATATTGATAGCAATGGAAATCCTATTAATATCAAAGTTCTTGAGTCAAATCCGTCTATCGTTTTTGATAAAGAAGCTATTATTGCCTTGGAGAAATGGAAATTCAAACCTAAAGTTGTAAATGGTGTTCCAGTTGCTCAAAAGGAAATGCAAGTGAGATTGGATTTTGAGTTGAATGACGAAAATTAATAATCCAATAAAAGCTCATATTACTCATTCTTTGTTTTAAACAATCACAATAGGCTAAAGCGGGTGCTAATCTTGAAATTGAAAAGGAATTTCTTTTTAAATTCGACGATACTCGTTTCAAGCATATAAATGCTACACCAGTTAGAAACACGCTAACCTGTCGGGTTAATTTATAAATGAGACTATACATACTCAAATTTATAAAACTTGAATGCTTACCAACCATCCAAATATGTACCTAGTTCTTTACCCTTTTCAATATCCTCTTTAGCTAAATAGCTGATACGACTTTGTTCATTTCGCATACTAAATCGATGAAATGAAATACATAAAAGCAAATACATCAACCAGAAAAATAACAGAAACCCTGTGAATAATAAGGCTTTTTCAATGAGATCAAGTCCATCCCTAAAAAACACTATTGGAATACCGATTAATGCAACTAGCCAAGAGATATAAAAGAACGATGCTTTTGCTGCAGTCTTTATAATTGTCGAATTGTAGTATTTCAATGGCAGACCTTTTGGTATTTCATAACATGTATAGCTAAAGTTTGGCTGTTATCCTATCAACTCTCATCGAAGTTACAGTACAGACTGTAATAGCCTATCTAACTCTTGCAGTATTCCGCTAGTAGTGCATTAACGTAATCTGCACCAAGCTCTTTTGCTTTTTTCCAATTCTGACAAGCGGCTTCTAAATCGCCTAAGGCTTTGAAGGAGTTTGCCATATTAGCGTAAGCGCGCTGCAATGTAATTTCATCCTTCGGGATAATTTCAATTACAGTACCATAATCAGCAATTGCCCCCAGATGATCGCCGTTGTCATCTTTTAACGCTCCTCTATTTAATAATGCGCTAGAAAAGTTTGGTGCAATCTCTATCGCTTTATCATAATCAATCATTGCAGCATTAGAAGCATATAATTCATTTTTTGCTATCGCTCTCGAATAAAGAGCGTCTACGTCTTTGCTATTCACTTTAAGTGTATTTGTCCATTGCGCAATGGCAGCAGAAAGATTGCCTTGATTATAGTAATCAAAACCTTTGTTAAAAAATTCGTCTGCTGTTGTTGCCTCAAATGGCGGAAAAAATTGATTGTTTTTATCGAATGGCGCTCCAAACCCTTCAAATTTTGCATCAAACTCGTATCCTCTTTTGTACATATCTAATGTCCAATACACCAAGTTATCTGCGGTTACAGGGAAGGGACTCGTTTTTCCTGATAAATCCCATACACCATTTTCGGTCTTAACTGGCTCTAAAACTTTATATCCGTAACTATTTTTCAGAAGTAAAGCCAAATTATTTAATTTGGCTTTACTGTCAGAAAGAAAATGAAAATCGAAAGCGAGCATTGAATACGGTGTTAAGCCATTCGACCCCATGCTGAAATAAACAGAATCTGCACTATTAATTTCATCGTTATAATTTTTAGAGAACGCCGCCCATGTGAAGTATGTGTTTTCCATTGTGATTCCTTTAAATGAAACTAGCGTTGTAACTAGAAAAATTGTCTTAAAATTCACAAAATCTCTGCAAAATTATCTGTCATTTATAATCTATCATCTTATGTTTATTACCAAAAATCCAAACAAAAAAGCGCGACCTAACTAAGCCGCGCTTTTTGCTATCAATTCACAATTAAAGTGTGTAGCTAAAAGTTAATTTAGCATTACGCTCTTCTCCTGGCATGCCGCCTAAGAACATTGCTTTTGAGTAATAGGTTTTGTTAAACAAGTTATTTAGGTTTAACTGTAGTTTCCAATCATCTGTTTGGTATTGAATTGCGGCGTCGTAAACCGTGTAGCTCGGTACGTAGCCATCAGGAATACCAAACGAGGTTGAATGAGTGCTGCGGTCATCAACATACTTTACGCCTGCGCTAATTGTAAGTGGCTCGGCTAAATCAAACCATTTAGCGTCATAGCTTAACCAGCTGCTTGCTGTTACATAAGGCACACCTTTTTGGCGAGAATCAAAGCTTGATGAATTTGGATTTTGCTTATCGCGCGCGTCTTGATACACCGCGTTTACGTTAAGTTTCCACTGCTCGTTTAAATCGGCATTTAAATCAAGTTCAACACCTTTGGTTTGCTCTTCACCATCGTAAAAGCTTTTTGGTACTGAGGCATCAGATACACCGGTTTCGTAATCTGGGTTGGCATACTCAAGGTTTGTACGGGCACTATCAAATATCACAAGTGAGGCTAGTAGTTGATCGTCAAAGGCTTTTACACGCATACCAATGTCGTTACTGACTGACTCGGCGTCATCGCGGTCTGCTTCGTTACCCGATACACTGCCAAGCACGCTGTAGGCTGTACGACCTTTAGAGTGGTTTACAAAGAACGAGATATCATCGCTCAGTTTGTAGGTTGCACCTAGGTTGTAGGTCATTCCGCTGTCTGATGTATCTGCTTCTGGTGTTGGCTCGGCGGCACTGGCGCGGTAGCGTGCATCAACACCAAAGTGTTCGTAGCTTTGTTTGATACGGTTAAAGGCAACGCCTACTCGGGTTGTAAAGGTATCGTGAATATAGGCAACATGTTGAATACCCACACCCCAAGCCTGAACCTTTTTGTTGTAATCGCTGGTTTTTAGCGGATCGTAATCAAAAAAGCTGCCTTCGCCCCAGTTCGGGTTACGAATATCAAAAATGTAAGGTAATTGACCTTGGTAAATAACCTCTCCATCTTTGTTTTTAATGACCTGATCAGCATCGTAAATTGAGTATTGTTTGAAACGAATATCGCGGTCTTCGTAGTTAGCGTTTACAAGTAGTTCGTTATCAATACCTGCAAAGCTAAAGTCATAACGCAAGTCAGCAAAGTATTGCCATGATTTTTCGTCAGCTTCAACTTGGCGGTATTCTTGGCGACGCGCGGCAAATGGGTAAAGTACGTCATCAACCACTAAAGGAGCACGCGGATCAGCATTGATCACGCCATTACGGTTCCAATAAACATAGTTATAAGCACCCGTTTGGCGGGCAAAGCTCGATTTGTAATTACGGTATTGTAGTTGCTGATTTAAAAATAAATTATCAGTGATGAAGTAGTTATGGGTTAACTTAAAGCGCAGCTCTTCGCCTTCGTTATCATTTGCCATTGGCGAGATAATACCGTTATGACCAAAGGTGTAAGGCGTTAAGCCATCATTTGCTGCCAGTGAGTCTGCTAATTGTTGGCGTTGCTGTTCGGTTAGTTGTAGGCCTTTTGCCGTTGCATCGTTAATTAAATCGGCAGCGGTTACTTCACCTGCGGTTTTACCATTCACTGAGTCGCTGTTAAAAATACGAATAGGGTGGCCAATTGAATCAACGGCAATGGCATCTTTGATATAAGCGGCAGAAATCATGATGTCTTGTTTGTCGCTTAAAACGTATTTTAACGCGCCATAAATTTCATCGCGGTCGTCTTTTAAGTCGCGGTAGCCATCGCTGCGAGCGGTTTTTGCGTTAACGCGATAAGCAAGGTTCTCTGTTAATGCTGCTGTGCTATCAAAGCCTAATGAGTAACTATCCCATTGACCAAGCTCGGCATTAACGGTGTGTTTTTCAGTGAATTGTGGTTTCTTTTCAATAAGGTTGATAACACCGCCTGCGCTACCCATACCATATAAGCCCGTTGCTGGGCCTTTAAGTACTTCTACAGATTCAACATTGGTCATTGAGCGTGTAGGGTTAAAGGTGTTACCTAGGCCTGCACCGCCGTACATGCCATCGTATGTATAGTTAGCGCCTAAACCGCGGATCACTAAGTTATCGCCAATGCCGTAGTTATTACCGGCTTGGGTTACACCACTGATGTTGCGCACTAAGTCTTGTAAGTTGGTTGCGCCTTGTGAGTTGATAAGCTCTTGATCAACAACTACAACCGGGGCTGGCGTTTCCATTAGGGTCATATTTGATTTAGTGGCAAGGCCCGAATCAAGTACTACACGGTTTTGTTTGTCGTAAACGGTGATACGTTCAACTGAGTCTAAATCGTTGGCGTTTGCATTGAATGCGCTTAAGCAGGCAAGGGCTAAAATTGAGTATTTATGTGTCGTCATTATAGGTAAATTGTCGAAATTTTCCAGCAATGATAATGCGAGCTATTTTCATTTCAAGTTTTATTTATCTGTTTTAGGTAATTTCTTAATTCTCATACAGGTTGCTAACAACTGGTTTTATGGTTGTTAATTTTGTTTACGATATAGATACAAGAAAGGTTGCTGGCTTCACTCATGCAAAGCCAGCATAATAGCTTATTTAAAAACCTTGCCGTCTTTCATTACAAATTGTACATCTTCAAGTACTGCAATGTTTTCAAGTGGGTTGCCTTTAACGGCGATAATATCGGCTAAGAAGCCGCTTTTGATTTGCCCAAGTTGATCATCCATTTTTAGCAGTTTAGCGCTATTGATGGTGGCAGACTGTAAGGCTTGCAGTGGTGTCATACCAAATTCAACCATACGCGAGAACTGCTTCGCGTTATCGCCATGAGGGTAAATCGCGGCATCAGTACCAAACACCATGTTTACGCCAGCTTTTACTGCACGGCTAAAGCTATCACGTTGCTTTTTAGATACTTGGCGTTCTTTGTTGAGGTTTTCTTCTGCAACCCCGTTTTGTTCACCAAAGGCAAGGGTGTACTCAGTGTTGTAAATATCCATTGAGAACCAAGTGCCGTGTTTTTTGGCAAGTTTAATGGCTTCGTCATCAACAAAACTAACGTGCTCAACACTGTCTACACCGGCAACAATGGCCGCTTTAATACCACTGGTACCGTGCGCATGGGCTGCAACGGTTAGGCCACGTAAATGAGCTTCGTCAACAATGGCGTTCATTTCGTCTTGGCTATATTGTTGAATACCGACTTTTGTGCCTTTTGAAAATACCCCGCCTGTAGCGCAAAACTTAATGGCATTAGCACCGTACTTAATGTTTTCACGTACTTTAGCGCGCACAGCCCATGGGCCATCAGCAACGCCTTCGGCGGTGTATTTCATTTCTGGTGGTAAACGGTTGTTATCACAGTGACCGCCAGTAACACCTAAAGACGGGCCAGCTGCCCAAATACGTGGGCCAACAATATCGCCTGCGTTAATGCCATCGCGTACTGCAATCACGCTGTAGCCTTCTGCGCCTAAGTTACGCAGCGTTGTAAAACCTGCATACAGTGTTTTTTCGGCAAAGTGTGCCGCTTTAATTGCTTTACGCGGAATCGATTGACCAATTCGCTCACTGCGCGGCACGGTAGGATCGCTCGTTAAATGCACATGCATATCCATTAAACCCGGCACCAAAGTCAGTTCTAATAATTGAATGTGCTTATCGCCGTCTTTTAAGTTTGGCTGTTTATTGCTTTGTACAGCTGTAATTTGACCATTATCTATACTGATAAGTGGTGATTTAATCAGTTTACCTGAATTTACATCTACCATGGCTTTTGCCGATAAGTAGGTGGTTGCGTAGGTATTTAGAGAGGTTAGGCAAGTTAGGCCTAGGCTAATAGCAAGAGCTGTCTTTTTCATTTTTATTCAAAATTGGTAAGTCGAGCCGCCACTCTAGCAATCAGCTTGCAAAGTGTAAATAAACTGCGATAAGTTGCAGCGATACTTGCTAAATAGGGAACTAAACCCTCATAATTTACGCGTACTTAATATAAGGGCAGGGAAAGAATGAAAAACGTAAAACTAGCACTACTTAGTTCGGCGGTGATGTTTGCATTACTTGGTTGTAATGAATCAACGCCAAGCAACGAAAAAACAACTCAGGCAGTAAGCAAACAAGCACCAAGCGCAACGTCAGCCACAGAGCAACTTGATACATTACTAGCAGACTACTTTGAAGCAGGCTTAAAGTTTAATCCAATTGGTGGTACTTACATTGGCCGTAGCGAATATAACGACCAATTTATTGCACCTATTAGTAAAGCAAACCGCGACGAGCAGCTTAACTTTGTTAAAGAATACAAGAACAAATTAGCAAATATCGACAAAGCGCAATTAAAGGGTCAGTCATTATTGAGCTACGAAATTCTAGCCCGCGATTTAGACCTTGCGATTGAAGGCGCTCAGTTTCCAAGTTACTTAATGCCAATTAACCAAATGGGTGGGGCACATAATACCTTTGCTGCATTAGGTTCTGGGCAAAGCGCACAACCTTTTAACACGGTTGAAGATTATCAAGCATTTGAAAAACGTGCTGACGGTTTCATCGCTTGGTTAGACAGTGTTGAACAATCAATGCGCCAAGGTATGAAAGACAAAGTGGTTCTTCCTAAACCGCTTGCTGAAAAACTATTACCGCAATTTCAAACTCATATCGTAGAAAAACCAGAAGAGTCATTATTCTGGGGGCCAATTGCTCAGTTACCTGAATCTTTCAGCGACGAGCAAAAAGCACAGCTAACAAGCGCGTACACGGCGATGATCAGCGAGCGTTTAGTGCCTGCGTATCAAAAAATGGCTGACTTTTTAGCGAATGAATATATTCCAAATGCCCGTGAAAGCATTGGTTACAGTGACCTACCAAATGGTAAAGCATGGTATGAGTACCAAATTAAACAGCATACAACGCTGAGCTTAAACGCCGATGAAATTCATGACATTGGCTTAAGCGAAGTATCGCGCATTTTATCTGAGATGAAAAAAGTCAAAGAGACTGTCGGTTTTGAAGGCGATTTAAAAGCGTTTTTTGAACACCTAAGAACCTCAGATGAGTTTTACTACGATACGCCTGAAGAGTTAATTGCCGCGTACGAAGCTGTAAAAGAAAAGATTGATGCTAAGCTGCCGCAAATGTTCGATATTGCGCCAAAAGCGCCATACGTTGTAAAAGCCGTTGAAGATTTCCGCGCTGAATCAGCTGCGGGTGCATCTTACCAGTCGCCAGCACCAGATGGCTCCCGCCCAGGTATTTTCTATATTAATACCTTTAACCTAAAAGCACAGCCTAAGTTTTTGCTTGAAACCTTGTCTATTCACGAAGCCGCACCGGGTCACCACTTTCAAATTGCCTTGCAACAAGAAATTGAAGGACTACCGCTGTTTCGTAAATTTGGTGGCTACACGGTATTTGCAGAAGGTTGGGCATTGTATGCAGAAAGTTTAGGTAAAGAGCTTGGCTTATTTACCGACCCTTACATGTGGTATGGCCGTTTATCAGATGAGCAATTACGTGCAATGCGCTTAGTGCTTGATACTGGTTTCCACGCAAAAGGTTGGACACGTCAACAAGGTATTGATTACATGTTGGCTAACTCATCAATGGCCGAAAGCGACATTATTGCCGAAGTTGAGCGTTACATTGCATGGCCGGGCCAAGCGCTGTCGTACAAGTTAGGTCAGTTCAAAATTCAAGAACTACGTGACTACGCGAGCAAAGAGCTAGGCGATAAGTTCGACATTAAAGCTTTCCATACGCAAGTGCTGATTGATGGCGCATTACCTATGCCAATTCTTGAAGAGAAAATTAAGCGTTGGGTTAACGAGCAAAAATAATATACCAAACAAACTCAAGGTGCGAGTTTCAGTTGGAATTAAAAGCGATTTAGGCAAGGCATTGATTGCAAGTAATAGTGGTTCTATTGTTAAAATCAATAACGCAGTATAAGTCGCTTTTAAACCAACCCCTTGGGCGCTTCACAGGCACTTACTCTCATCGTTGTTACTTCTTAAAAGGGAATGCCATTCTTGCAAAGTAACGCCTTGATATTAAGGCACCTGTGAAACGCTGAATTCTGCATCTTGAGATGGCTTGGGTATCGCCCAAACTCGCTAAACTTTGCGCGCATGCTGGCTTTACGCTAGAATGCGCGCTGTTTAGGGGCTTTGAGTAATACCATGTTAGAAGATCAATTTTGGCTTAAGCGCTCGCTTGAGCAAATGTCACAACCCGAATGGGAAGCCATTTGTGACGGCTGTGGTAAATGTTGTTTAAACACATTTATCGACAGTGAAGACGAAGATGAATTTACCGCAACGGATCAACTTCGCGAGGGTGAAGAACTGATCTTCACTAATATCGTTTGCCAATACCTAGACAACGACACCTGTGGGTGTAGCGAATATGCGAACCGCCAAACCTTGGTGCCTTCATGTGTAAAGCTCACTAAAGAAAACCTCAAAGATATCTTTTTTATGCCGCAAAGCTGTAGCTACCGCCGCCTTTACGAAGGCCGTGGCCTTGCGTCTTGGCACCCGTTATTGAACGGTGGTAGTAAAGATATGATGCATGAGCTGGGTATTTCTGTGCGTGACAAAACAGTGAAAGACTGTGATGTAGATCTAGATGACTTTGACCTTTACGTGGCCGAATGGCCAACCAGAGACATTGATTAATGAGCACACTTAAAGCAAGCATTGGCTTGTTAAACCCAAAAAGCCCAACCAATGTGGGTGGCGTATTACGTGCCGCGGGTTGTTACAACGCTAAGCAGGTGTTTTTTACTGGTAGCCGCTATTTACGTGCAAATAAGTACCATACCGATACCAAAAATGTGCTTGAGCACATTCCGCTAACGCAAGTTGAAAGCCTTGAGCAAGCAAAGCCTGAAGGTGCCACAACGGTGGTGATTGAGCTTGTTGAAGGTGCAACGCCGCTGCCTGAATTTAAGCACCCTGAAAACGCATTTTATGTATTTGGCCCTGAAGATGGCTCAGTCAGTAAAGACGTGCTGAAATGGTGTGATGAAGTAGTGTATGTACCAACCATTGGCTGTATGAACCTAGCCGCAACCTGCAATGTTGTGCTTTACGACCGACTTGCCAAACTCGGTGGTATTGAGAGTTCAAACGACACCATTTGCAATAGTCGAGACACTAACAACTCACTTAAATGGCAACAAAAAAAGAGCGCTAAATAGCGCTCTTTTTAGATTCAAACTCAAAACTACTTTTTAGTAATTTGTACGTTACTTTCAAGGCCAATGCCGTTGTCGGTAATGTCTGTGGCAAAATACACACCTACAGGTTGGTCGCGTAGGGAATCAAGCTCAGCCATTTCTTCATCACTTAATTGACCCGTTGCAGCAATCGTATCAAGCAAAGGTAATAAGATTTTTTGTACGTCGAATGCCATGTTCACAAAGCCATTTTTAGTGACACTTTGCGACTCTAAAGTCTCGGCAATCTGCGCTGACTTATCACCCGTAAAAATCACAATATGATTGCCTTTAAGGGCCATTTTTATATCAAAGTTAAGTGGCACAGGCGATGGAATGTATTCATTGATCAGTACGGCATCACCATTGGCTGGTAGTTTTATGTTAGCAAGCGGCGGCACAAAACCTTGCGCAATTGAATACAAGCCATGGGCATCAGTAGCCGATAAGGTAACGATGGCATCAAGTTTGTCTATTTGTGGGCCATTGTAGTCATCGATAGTAAATGCAGCGTCTTGAACGCTCACACTCATACCTTGTACGCCATTAGCAAAGCCCGACATCATAGCAAGGCCAGCGGTGCTTACTTCTTGCATTTCATTTTGTAGTGCGACAATTGGGCCACAGTTAAACTCAGCTGACTTAATTGCACCCGTTAATGTATTGGCTAGTGGCAGTACTTTTGCTACATCAATACCATAAGCAACACTCATCATTTGTCCGTCAAGCCCGGTGGTGTGTTTTGGTACAAAGCCACGCACGGCTTGTAGCGTATTTAGTAAGTCTTGATCTGTGCTTTGCAGTACTGCTTTTACGTCAAAGTCGGCGTAGTCGGTGGTAATACGGGTTTTTGTTGTGCCTGATACAGTCGCAGGCCATTTAGCGGCAATGGCTGCAATGTCATCTTGACACTCAGGTGTTGAAATCGCTGCTAATGCATTCGCTTGCTGGGCTTTATCAAGTAGCTCTTTAAGCATCTGGTGTAAGCGAGAGTCTTCTTTGCCTGTTACAGCATTGGCGATACGTTGATGATCAACAAAGCCAACCGAGTTGCCATCAAGCGAGAAAGTTTTAATTAGCTCAGGCAGTTTTTTAGTCTCAGCCAGTGATTGAGCCGGTTTTTCTACGCCAAGGGCAATACGTAAATCTTGATCATTAGAAAGCGCAGTGGTTAGCGTGATGGTAGCCCAATTGTTGTGAGTTGATGCAATTAGGTTGAAGTTATCTAAGCCTTCAAGCTCAATGGCAAAGCGTGTGTAGCTTACGCCTTCAAGGCTTTCAGTTGTATACGCAATACCGGCTTCATCAGCAGATTGCTTAATGCTATTGATAATGCTGCTTTGATCAGCGACCTGAAAACGCACAATCGGCATTAAACCTTGCGCATACATCATGCCTTTGTAGTCATCACCAAAGCCCCAAATCGATTTGAAGGCATCGTAAGAGCTCAGTGATTGTTGGTATTTTTCCATCAGTGATGCAAGGAATAGGGCATTCTTATCATCAACAGTTTTAAGCTCAGCAATGATGGGCGTTAAATCGCTCGTGCCTTTCATTGCATCTGGCATAAGCGCAAAGTATTTGCTGTACGGAAACGGTTTAAGTTGACCATAAAAAACCGCCGTGTCGGCAGGTACGTAGGCAAGCTCAGGTAAATCTACATCAACACTGGCTTTATTTTGTGAGTACAACAACGCACCTGCAACAATCGCAATTGCGCCCCCAGCAAGAAGCTTATTATTCATAGGATGAATTCCTTTTTCTTTAATTAGTTAAAAAACATACCATGAAATAGAAACAAATTACTAGCAGGCTAACGACTAAAACTGATAGCTCACGCTTATTTGCGGGCCGTGGGTAAATGTATCATAACTAAAGAAGTTTTTATTTCCGCGTTGGCCTGTTTGGTAATCTACATAGGTGGTTTTATAGCTCATTCCCAGATCCCAATGCGGACTTATTTGATACACCGCACCTAATTTAAAGCTGCCAGTCAATTTAGCGTTTAAGTTAAAACCACCGAGATCCCCTGCGGTTGTTAACTGCCAATGTTCGCTTAATTGTTTGTTCAAGTGAAAGCCAAAAATGAGGTCAATCCAATCTTCATCTCTGTCGACCATTGACACTTGCGACATAAAGTTAGGGT
This sequence comes from Pseudoalteromonas sp. S4492, assembly GCF_005886115.1. Classification (NCBI taxonomy): domain Bacteria; kingdom Pseudomonadati; phylum Pseudomonadota; class Gammaproteobacteria; order Alteromonadales; family Pseudoalteromonadaceae; genus Pseudoalteromonas; species Pseudoalteromonas sp. S4492. Next base: position 20,991 of record NZ_PNCP01000042.1, on the reverse strand, counting down.
CAAGATCGAATTCGTAGCTGTTATCCCAACGACGAATACCCACATAGTTAACCCAATCGCCCATCGAAGGGCTAGAGAAACGGTAGGCAACACTTAATTCGAGCACGGCTTGGCGCACCCGAGCACTGAGCACCCCAAGTTTTGGGGCGTTATGAGATTTACTTAAATCCATATAGCCCCAGTCAGCAATAAAGCCCCAGTTTGATTGATGATAGCCCTCAAAATGGAGCATAAATGCGCTATCGAGGTTGTTTAAAATGGTATCAAATTCGACTTCAAGGGGAGCTTCTATAGTGCCGATTGCCGAACTGCCATCAATCGCAGTGGCCATTAAATAAGGCTCTACAGAAAATTGCCATTGGTCGGCATAAACGGTTGGTGAGGCGAATACTAAACCGAAAGATAAAAGCGTTAACATACGAGGTTGTTTTAAAGTGAGCATAATCAAATCCTTTTAAATAAATCACAGTATTAATTATAGAAACGCTTGGGCTTTTTTTCCTTGATTTGATGATGAATTATTTTCGTTTTGTTATTCAACGCAAAGCACAGTTTTAATCTTTCAGCTATGTCATATTTTAATAACAATAATAACGACATGGAGTAGATGTTTTGCAGGTAACTCATTTTTTTAAAAGCGCTACAGCGATTGCTATGACCGCCATTTTAGCTGGCTGTAGTGTTAAACCTTTGCCACTTGATCCAAGCGTTGGTGATACAGGTCAGCCATTATCGGCAGTTGCACTAAAAAGCGATGTGCAATTTTACGACTTATCACTTGAAGTGTTTCCTGATGATAAACGCATTAAAGGCGTGTCGAAAACGCAGTTTAAAATGCTATCTGCAAGCCAATTTGTTGAACTAAAACTTGATAGCCGATTTTTAATCACTGCCATAACCTCTGACGATAAAACACTTAACTATACCCGCAATGCAGGTGTGCTAAATATCGATTTAGGTAAGCAATACGCTGCGGGCAGCACAGTGAGTGTTGCGGTGGCCTATGAGGGCAACCCCCATATTGCTAAAAACGCCCCTTGGGATGGCGGGTTTGTATTTGCTGAAACCGAAAGCGGCGAGCCGTGGATAGCTACCGCAGTGCAGGGCGAAGGCTGTGATTTATTCTGGCCATGTAAAGATCATTTTGCTGACAAAGCCGATAGCATGCGCATAAGGCTCACAGTACCAAATGGTTTAAGTGCGGTAACCAACGGGGTATTGCAAAGCGTAAAACCAGTCGGTGCACACAAACAACAATTTGATTGGCTGCTATCTGTGCCTGCAAGCGACTATAACATTGCTCTGAACATAGGCCCGTATCAACGTATTGAGCGCAGTTATACCAGTATTAATGGCACTGAGGTTCCGATTGAATTTTGGGCACTTGCTAAACACACACAGCAAGCGTCGATGCTAATAGAGCAGGATTTACGTTCTCAAGTCGCGTTTTTTGAGCGCTTTTTAGGGCCTTACCCATGGGGGAATAACAAACTGGGCTTTGTTGAAACACCGTATTTAGGTATGGAACATCAAACGATCAATGCCTATGGTAAAAAATATAAGCGTGATGCAGGCGGTTATGATTGGTTATTACAGCATGAGTTAGCTCATGAGTGGTTTGGTAATTTAATGACCCATGAAAAACTCAACGATGCATGGCTACACGAAGGCTTTGGCAGTTACATGCAGCCAAGTTATAGCTTGTATAAATTCGGTGAAGCGGCCTATAACCACAGCATGTATAAGTCGTATTTAGGGCTGAAAAACTGTAAAGCCATTGTTCTTGATGGCGATATAACCTCAGATCAAGCATTCAACCCAGATATTTATGGCAAAGGCAGTTGGACTTTACATACCTTACGCTGGTTGATTGGTGATGAGTTATTTTGGCAAGCCACCCGTGAGCTGCTTTATGGGGTGAACGATACCAAGCAATTGGCTTACCCAATTTCACCACGGTATCGAAATACCGATGAGTTTATTGCTATTGTTAACCGCTTAACGGCGAAAGATTATAGCTGGCTGTTTGATGTGTATTTAAAGCAGGCTCAATTACCGGAAATTGATGTTATTCAATCAGCTAACAGCTTAACGCTGAGATGGAACAAAAACACTTTGCAAGGTAAGCCATTCCCTATGCCAGTTCCGGTGCAAATAAACGGCTCGTTGCAAACTTATTCTGTTGAAAATGGCGAGATTAGCATTGCTTTAAAAGCGGGGGATCATGTGGTGATCGATCCAAACATGAAGGTGTTTAGGTATTTACCAATTATCGATAAATGTAAAGCTGAGCAATAGCGAATAAGCCCGGCATTAATTACTAATGCTGGGCTTATTACTCAACCTAAACAAAGCTCTAGGCTAAATCGGCTGCGCTTGGTAAAGACGCAAATGCACCATAGCGGCTTACTGCAAAAGCGCCAGCTTTAGCTGCATAAGCAATGGTTTGTTCGATATTCTCTGGCGTTTGGCAAAACGCTTTAAAGCTTTGTTTGTTTTCACAGTGCTGACCAATCTTTGACAGCATGCCGCCAATAAACGCATCACCTGCAGCTGTGGTATCAACCACTTTTGTCGCTGGTGGGCTAACTTGGCCTTTAAAGTCTGCGTGATAAAAGCTGATTGCTTCGCCGCCATTGGTAACCAGCAAACAGGTTACACCGGCCTTTAAAATGGCATCGATAGTATGCTCAAGTGACATTTCTTGATGGCTTTTTTGATTTAAAAACTCAAGCTCTTCAAATGAGAGTTTAACGATATCTGCCAGTGAAATAACATGCCACATTCTATCTATAGTATGGCGCATACTTGGCCATAGGTTTTCGCGCAGATTCATATCAAAGCTACAAATTGCACCGGCTTTTTTCGCCTGCGTTAAACCATAAATTGTGGTTTGATAGATGTTGTGCTCAGTTAAACTGTTGCTGCATACATGCATGATGGCGTGATTTGCAAACATTGCATGGTCATAATCGTCTATGCGATACAGTAAATCGGCGGCTGGTGGGCGATAAAAACTAAACGAGCGTTCGCCACTGTCATCAAGTGATACAAACGCCAGCGCTGTTTTCGCGGCATCGGTGAATGTACAGTACTGGGTGTTTACCGCATGCTGGTCAAGTTCTTGTTTAATAAAGTGACCGAACATGTCATCGCCTAACATGCCGCAAAAGCTGGTGTTTAGGCCTAGTTTTGCTGCTGCAACAGCCACATTAGCAGGTGCGCCCCCTGCGTATTTAGTAAATGACTCTGGTTGTTTACCATCTGATAAAAAGTCGATTAATGCTTCGCCAAAACACACTAAACTCATTATGCATTCCTCAAGGTTAAGGTTCTTAATACTTCGTAGCAGGCACCCATAGTATGGTAGTCGGTTTTGCCTGCTGGCGATTTTTCGTCACTGTATGGTTGGTTTTGTGCTGATAAAATGCGATACCACGCACCATATTGGTGATCTACCATATGTTGCCAACTGTATTGCCAAATTTTTTCGTACCATTGCCAATAGCTTTCGTCATGTGTGGCATCAGCGAGTAGGGCCGCTGCGGCTAATGATTCGGCTTGCACCCAAAAGTATTTATCGCTATCACAAATTTGTTTATCTGGTGCAAAGCCATAGAAAATGCCCCCATGTTGCTGATCCCACGCGATGCTTAAGGTTTCATCAAACAGGCTTTTAGCACGCGTTACCAGCCAAGGTTCATCAATATGGCGGTTTAAAATAAGTAACAGTTTTGCCCACTCAGTTTGATGCCCTGGTTGAAATCCCCAAGGTCTAAATAAATGCTGCGGGTCATCTTTGTTGTAATCTAAATCGATTTGCCAATTTTTAGCGTAATGCTCCCAGACAAACTGTTGGCTCTGTGCTGCCAGTTTTACGGTAAAAGTTTCGGCAAGTTGTTTAGCACGTTTTAAATAACGGGTCTCGTTGGTTGCTTCAAAACACATGAGTAAGGCTTCGCATAAATGCATATTGGCATTTTGGCCGCGATAGTCATCTGCACAGCTAAAATCGGCATTTTGCTCATCTAAATAGGCATTATGCTGGGGTTCAAAGTAGTGCTGCTCTAATAAATCCCAAACCTGAGAAATTGTATTTTTGCAGTCGTTTACCCCTGCTTTTAAGGCTACTGCGTTTGCAAGCATAACAAAGGCAAGCCCGTAACAATGGTTAGTATCGTCTAACACAGTGACTGCGCCGTTATCTTCTTGCTTAATAAGCCAAGCATAACCACCAGATGCTTGCTTATGCGCATGTTCAAGGTGGGCTAAACCATGTTTAGTTAGGCTTAAATATTCTGGCTCTTTGAATTCGATGTATGCCATCGCATAGTTAAATACAAAGCGGGTACTCGAAACTAAATGGCGAGTGTGTTTATCGTAAATCGCGCCATTATTTTTAAAGAACTGATAAAAGCCCGCTAAGCCATGAGCTGAATGGTCAACACAATGGGGGTGATAAAAAGCAAGGGTATCTTGGATATGCTGCTTAAGAAAATCAGGGCTTTTAAAGTCAACTGTTGCCATGGTCTATCAATAAATCTGTGTACATTTAGCAACTATAGCAGGAAATAAAAATATTGGAACGTTCCTAGTAAATCTTTGTGCTATTTTTACTTCAATGTGTAGAATCAAAGGTAACTTGTTAACGGAGTGAAAACCACGTGAGTGAAATAAATACAAACCAATCGTTTGTCGCCGATGGTTCGCAGCAAAATAAAAACTACCTGCTACCACTGACGGCAATGACAACCCTGTTCTTTTTATGGGGTTTCATTACAGTTTTAAATGACGTGTTGATCCCGCGCTTAAAAGGGGTATTCGATTTAACCTATACAGAGGCAATGCTGGTTCAGTTTTGTTTCTTTGGTGCTTACTTTATTGTTTCGCTACCAGCGGGCATGTTGGTTAAAAAACTGGGCTATAAAAATGGCGTGCTAACAGGCTTAGTCGTGGCATCAATTGGCTGTATGTTATTTTACCCAGCAGTTGTTGTGCATGAATATTGGTTATTCTTAGGTGCGTTATTTGTTTTAGCATCAGGTATTACCGTATTACAGGTATCTGCTAACCCGTATGTTGTGGCGTTAGGTCCTGAAAAAACGGCGTCGTCACGTTTAAATTTAGCTCAAGCACTTAACTCACTTGGTACTACAGTTGGACCATATGTGGGTGGTATTTTATTCTTTGGTACAGCGGGCACACTAGCTGCAAACGCGGCCACTGCTGAATCTGTAAAAGTGCCATACCTTATGCTTGCAGCAGCACTACTGACCATTGCTGTGGTATTTGCCTTCTTTAAATTACCGGTTATTTCTGAGCACTCAGAAGAGCAAGACTGCAAAGCAAAAGGCCACAGCCTAGCTGAAGCGCCTCATTTAATGATGGGTGTTGTAGGTATCTTCTGTTATGTAGGTGCAGAGGTTTCAATTGGTAGCTTCTTAGTAAACTACTTTGGTGAAGCACACATTGCTGGCCTTGAAGAGCATGCGGCTGCAAGCCTAATTGCTTATTATTGGGGCGGTGCAATGGTAGGTCGTTTCATTGGCTCTGCAGCACTGCAAAAGATTGCGCCTTCAAAAGCGTTATTCTTTAATGCCATGATGGTAATTGTATTACTGTTAGTGACTATTTTCACTGAAGGTAATGTTGCGCTTTACTCAGTACTTGCGATTGGTTTATTTAACTCAATCATGTTCCCAACGATTTTCTCAGTTGCAATCGAAAGCTTAGGATCACTGACCAGTAAAGGGTCGGGTTGGTTATGTTTAGCAATCGTGGGTGGTGCATTAGTACCGTTAGTGCAAGGTGTGGTTGCAGATACTGTTAGTATTCAACAAAGCTTCTTTGTACCAGTGATTTGTTATGCATTTATCGCTTGGTACGGCTTAAACGTTGTTCGCTTAGCTGATAGCTGGAAAAAACGCATCGGCTAACAATTACGATTAATAAAACCCCGCACTGAGTTGCGGGGTTTTTTTGTGCCATTTTTTGCTAGAGCCAACAAAACTTGATGACAAAATGATTTAATGAATACGTATTCAGGGGTGGTTAAAGTAGTAATTTGTAGGAACGTTCCAAGGTTGTTTTTGCTGTTATTTATTAAAGGCGACTTAAGAAGTTGAATGTGCTGCCGTTAACAAAGTAATTGATTTTCAAAGAAAGCGTACTTTAATAAAAGGAACGTTTTTCTAGTTTTAGCTTAATTTTATAAGACAAAGAGCTTTAAATTTGTTAAATATAAAGAGGCTAACAACGAAAAAAATAACAAACAGGTTTGTCATGCAAAGCACTCTAAAATTTACCACCAAGGTAACTGTGGCTGCATCACTGGTTTTAGTGATAGTGCTCGGTTTATTCACGATTAATAACTTCATCTCTATGCGCAGCCAAACGCAGGAGCAGCTTTCGCTTGTTCTTCAAGAGATTTCTCAGTCAGTGTCGCAAAACATAGCTAACTGGTTAAATGCTAAATTAGCGATTGTTTCGTCTGTTGCTGATACCTATCAACTTGGTGATAGCAAAGAGCTTACGCTCACACAGCTCAATACTGCTGACAAAGCCGGTGGTTTTAAAAACACCTACATCGGTATCACTGACGGCACCTTTGTATTGAATGACCAATCGGTTGTTTTACCACCGGATTACGATGCTACAACACGCCCGTGGTACAAACTTGTAGAAAACAAAACGAACACAGCATTTACGGCGCCTTATATTGATGTAACCACCAATGAACTAACTATTTCGGCTGTAGCGCCAATGCAAGCTAACGGTGTGTTTAGCGGTGTTGCAGGTGCTGACATCGACATGAAAACCATAACAAAAATCGTCAACGAAATTGACTTTCTAGGGTTTGGTTATGGCTTTTTACTAGATAGTGAAGGCCGTATTTTAAGCCACCCAGAAACTAAATTTAACGACAAAAACATGCGTGATTTATTCGGCAAGAGCCTGTCATTACAATCTGAGTTTGTAGAAGTACAAGTGGGTGGTTTAGACAAATTAGTGTCATTCACCAAAATTAAAGGAATTCAAAACGTTGATTGGTATTTAGGTGTGGTGATCAACGAAGAAATTGCTTATTCATCGGTTGCCTCATTTAGAAATATGGCGGCTATTTACATGCTATTGGGTATTGTCGCGATTGTATTAATGATGCAATTTTTGCTTCGTTATTTAATGCGCCCAATGCAGCGCTTAAACGATGCAATTAAAGATATTGCAGAGGGAGAGGGTGATTTAACCCGTCGTCTTGAGGTTGAAAATAATGATGAGTTTGGCGAGCTAAGCCATTACTTTAATGCGTTCATCGAGAAAATTCATACATCAATTGAACAAGTTAAAAATACCACCGTTGAGCTTGAGCGTTTAGTTGAGAGTTTAGTTAACCAAACTCAAGGCACATTAGCCATGTATGCTGATCAAACAAAGCGTACAGATAACGTTGCCACAGCTATTAACGAGCTGACATCGAGCGCAGTAGAAATCTCAAACAGTGCAAGTCATGCGTCAACGTTAGCAACGAGTGCGAATAGCCAATCATTACAAAGCCAATCTGCATTAGCTGATAACTTAACAGCAATTAATGCCTTGTCTCGTAATATGGAGCAGGCACAAAAAACCATTAATAGTTTAGATGCGCACACTGTAAGCATCGGCCAAATACTTGAAGTGATCAAAGGTGTTAGTGAGCAAACTAACTTACTAGCCCTAAATGCAGCTATTGAGGCGGCCCGTGCGGGTGAAGCAGGTCGTGGCTTTGCGGTTGTAGCAGATGAAGTACGTCAACTTGCGCACCGTACCCAGCAATCAACACAAGAAATCGAAGACACTATTTCTCAGTTACAACAAGGCTCTGCGTCTGCGGTTGAGGTAATGACAACCAGTATTCGCGATAGTGAAAAGAGTGTTGAACAAGCTCATGTTGCGGGCGAAAAAATGGCTGAGGTTACCCGTGCTATTGAGTCAATCGATGAGGTGAACCACAGTGTTGCAAATGCCACAACTGAGCAAAACCAAGTAATTCAAAGCTTAGACAGTGACATACACTCAATTAGTGAGCTGTCTACTCAAGGTCAAAGTAATCTTAATAACACCTTGAGCGAGTGCACTAAATTAAAAGCCCAGTTCTATGAGCTTGAAAAATTGGTACTTAAATTTAAAGTTTAGTTGTTAAGAGACTGCAATTTTGGATCAAAATTGGCTTAATGCCATAACGTTAAACAGTGTCGACACGGCGGATAAACAGCGCCGTGCCTTCACCTTATTTACCATGGCTTTTTTTGCCATCGTACTAATCACTTCGTTAGTGTTATCTAACTATCAAATTTACGCCTTGCCGCTCACTATTATGTTAGTGGTGAGCGATGTCACTATTGTACTTTGCATGATGTATTACTTTCGCACCGGCGCGTTGGTGTCTATTAGTTGCATTATTTTATCGATTATCTTGCTGCTCTGTGTGGCCTTGGTGTACACCGGCGGCAAAGAAAACACCGCTTTATATTGGCTTATGTTTTACCCCATTGTGGCTTATGTCACCTTAGGGTTAAAAGTAGGCAGTGTGTTGGTTGGGATTATGTATGCTAGTGCAGTTGCACTGCTTTTTAGCCCTAACTTTGGCCAAGCACATTACGGGCAAGTTGAAACCTCGCGCTTTTTAGCATCATTTAGTTTAGTGATTTTATTCTCTGCAATTAGTGAATACTTTAGACAAAAAAGCCATCAAAAAATTGCTGACATCACTTTAATAGAAAAACGCGATGCATTGACTGACCCACTAACAGGCCTTGCCAATCGTCGTTATATTTATGAGCATATTCAACCGCGTCTTGAAGCTGAAGCGGCAAACTACTTACCTATGTCGGTATTATTAATTGATTTAGACAACTTTAAATCACTTAATGACAGTTATGGTCATGATTTTGGCGATCAGGCTTTAATAGCCTTTACCTCTATGCTGCACGATAAATTACGTGGCACAGATATAAAAGCCCGTTATGGCGGTGAAGAGTTTATTATTTTGCTGCCAAAAGCAGGGCTTAACATTGCCCATGCAGTGGCTGAAAAACTGCGTAGTTATGTCGCCGAAAAACAGATCCCTTATGATGTGGGGCAGTCTGTGACTATTACGTGTAGTATTGGCATTGCTAGCCTCGAACGAGGCAGCCAATTTAGTAAAGCGATTAAACAAGCAGACGACAACCTCTATAAAGCCAAAGCAAAAGGGCGTAATGTAGTGGTCTCTGATCTAACTGAGATAAGCTAAATGGCAAAGCTAATTTATGTATACGACCCAATGTGTAGTTGGTGTTGGGGCTACAGAGAAACCTGGTTAAAACTAAAAGCGGCCCTTGGCGATAAACTGGCTATTGAATATAAAGTGGGTGGCCTCGCGCCTGATTCAGATGAGCCTATGCCAAAAGAGATGCAGCAGTTTTTACAGCAAACATGGCAGCGTATTGAACAGCAACTTGGCACGCCATTTAATCATGAGTTTTGGCATTTAGCGCAACCACGCCGCTCTACTTACCCAGCATGCCGTGCAGTGCTTGTTGCAAGACAGTACAATAAAGAGCACGAGATGCTCTATGCCATTCAAAAAGCCTACTACTTAAATGCACAAAATCCATCGGACATCAGCACCCTTGCAAGCCTTGCTGAGCAAATTGGCTTAGAAAAAAACGCATTTATTCACGAAATTGAAAGTGAAAAAATAAATTCGTTACTCATGGCCGAAATAAACCAAGCGAGAAGCTTACCTATTCAAGGCTTTCCGTCTTTAGTCCTTGAAAATAAAGGGCTCTACGTTGCTATCCCGATTAATTATCAAGACTGGCAAAGCACTTACCAGCAAATCCTATCCCATATTTAGTTCCCGAAACCCTGCAACTTTTGCCTTATCTTTGTGCAATATAAACTAATTGTTACAGCTGTCATATTTTTGTATTTTTTGCGCAACATGCTTGTCATTTTTCATCGTTATCCTTTCGCACAATAAAACAACCCAACTAGCAAATTAAGCTAACTTAACGAGTAAAGGTGTATGCGATGAAAGGCGTTAAACCACTGATTTTAGCAGGTATTGTAGCGGCATCTGCAGCAGTACATGCAAACGATCTAGATAAAGTAATTGATAAAAGCAGCGAGATAAACAAATCTGCAGCGCAATCACAAACTAAAATCGACAAGATTGCAGATTCAATGCAAGGTCGTTTACAACAATTCAAAGCCCTTAATAAAGAAATTGACGGCTTAACTGTTTATAACGCGCAACTTACTAAGCAATTAAACAACCAAATTGCTGAAATGGACGCGTTAAACGAGTCAATGGATCAGGTATCGGTTATCGAGCGTCAAATTACGCCGTTAATGATGCGAATGATCACAGGTCTTGAGCAATTCGTTGCACTAGACGTGCCTTTCTTAACTGAAGAACGTAGCAAGCGTATTGCATCATTAAAAGAAATGATGGATCGCGCAGACATCACTTCTAGTGAAAAATTCCGCCGCTTACTTGAAGCTTACCAAGTAGAAGTGGATTACGGTCGCACTATCGAAGCGTACACATCATTACTGAATGTAGATGGCCAAGAGCGCGAAGTGGATTTCTTACGCATCGGTCGTTTAGAACTTATTTATTTAACACGCGACGGCAAAAAAGCAGGTAGCTGGGATAAAGAAACAAAATCATTTGTTGAATTACCAGATTCTGCAATCAGCCAAATCAACAAAGGTTTACGCATTGCACGTAAGCAACTTGCCCCAGATATGTTAACACTGCCAGTCCACGCTGCTGAATAAGAGGTTTGAGATGAAATTATTAACGAAAATGACAAAGATGGCCGTGTTTGCAGCAGGCCTTGGTTTTGCTGGTAGCAGCCTAGCGGCTGAGCCAATGGATTTAGACTCATTACTAAAAACATTAGAGCAAGGTAAAGCACAGCAAAGCGTTGAGAATAAGCAACGTGAGCAAGAGTTCGTGGCGCGTCAAAACGAACAAGTACAAATGCTTAAAGATACGCAAGCAAAGCGTGCTGCAATGCTTAACGAGTCTGAGCGTTTAGAAACTCAGTTTGAAGAGAACGAAGTAAAGCTAGCTAACTTAACAGACACGCTTTCAAACCGTATGGGTTCACTTAAAGAGCTATTCGGTGTGTTACAACAAGTAGCGGGCGATTCAAGCAACAAATTCATGACGTCAGTTGTTTCTGCTGAGCTTCCAGGTCGTAGTAACTTCATGGATGAGCTGGCACAAAAAATGGGTTCAACGTCAAAGCTTGCTTCAATCGATGATATCGAAAAAGTATGGTTTGAATTACAACGCGAAATGACTGAGCAAGGTAAAGTATCTCGCTTTACAACAGATGTTATCGTTGAAGGTGGCAGCAAAGCACAAAAAGAAGTGGTGCGTGTTGGTGCATTTAACTTAATCGCAGATGGTAAATACCTAGAGTACACACCGGCTACGAACACAATCAGCCAGCTTACGCGTCAGCCAAGCAGCCGTTACACTGCAACTGCGACTGACTTACAACAAACAAAATCAGGTGTTGTGCAGTTCGCGCTTGACCCTACAGGTGGTTCAATTTTAGGTCTTTTAGTACAAGCACCAGATACTGAAGAGCAAGTTCACCAAGGCGGTACAGTAGGTTACATCATCTTAGGTGTTGGCTTAATCGCTTTACTAATCGCACTTGAGCGTTTTGTATCTCTGATGATTATGGGTAGCAAAATCCGTCGTCAGCTTAAAGACACCGTGGCACGTGATGACAACCCACTTGGTCGCGTAATGAAAGTGAAAGATCAGTACCCAGATGTAGCGTACGACACGCTTGAGCTTAAATTAAGCGAAGCAATCATTCGTGAAATGCCAAAAATTACTCGTAACCTGACGCTAATCAAGATTATCTCTGTGGTAGCACCGCTACTTGGTCTACTAGGTACGGTAACCGGTATGATTAACACCTTCCAAGCAATTACCTTGTTCGGTACAGGTGACCCTAAACTAATGGCGGGTGGTATTTCTCAGGCACTTGTAACAACGGTACTTGGTCTGGTTGTGGCTATCCCAACAGTATTCTTATACACACTTCTTAACACGCGCTCTAAAAACATGCTGTTGATTTTACAAGAGCAAAGCGCAGGTATCATCGCAGAGCGAAGCGAGAAAGGAGCATAAATCATGGTGCTATTGATTGATGCAATCAATGCTCTACGTGATTTCCTCGACACAGGTGGCCAAGTTCTCTTGGTCATCGGGGTCCTCATCTTCGCGATGTGGTTATTGATACTTGAGCGTTTTATGTATTTCTTTGGTGGCTTTAAACGCTACAAGAAAGACGTAAAAAGCACTTGGAGCAATAGAGCAGAGCGTAACAGCTGGAACGCAGAGCAAATTCGCCAAGCGATGATTTCACGCGCTGGCATGCAACTAAATAATAACCTTGCGCTAATCAACGTAATGGTTGCGTTATGTCCACTTTTAGGTCTGTTAGGTACCGTAACCGGCATGATCGAAGTATTTGATGTAATGGCAATCACAGGCACAGGCAGTGCACGTTCGATGGCATCAGGGGTGTCTAAAGCCACTATCCCAACAATGGCCGGTATGGTGGGTGCACTTTCAGGGGTTTTCGCCTCAACGTTCTTACAACGTCGTGCAAAACGCGAAGTGCAATTACTTGAAGACAACATGGTCTTAGACCACTAAACGAATTTTAGGGTGATGTGAGCATCACCCACTAGGAGACTAACAATGAGAGCGCCACTAGGTAACTTATTTCAAGAAGACGACGCAGAAGAAATCAACATGACGCCAATGCTAGACGTTGTTTTCATCATGCTTATCTTCTTTATCGTAACAGCATCATTCGTAAAAGAAGCCGGTATTGATGTAAACCGTCCTGAAGCGGCAACGGCAGTGAAAAAAGAACGTGCCAACATCTTAGTTGCTATTTCTGACAAAGGTGAAATTTGGATCAACAAACGCCAAGTAGATATTCGTGCAGTACAAGCAAATATCGAACGCTTAAAAGCAGAAAACCCACAAGGTAGCGTGGTTATTCAAGCTGATAAGAAAGCCACAACCGATGTACTTATCAAAGTAATGGATGCATCGCGTGCTGCAGGCGCATTTGATGTGTCGATTGCTGCGCAAGAAGCATCATAAGGAATGTGAGCGATGCGTTATATAGTTGCATTAATCATCGCGGGTATCGTGACTGTCATGCTGTTTTTAGGCATGCAGGCACTGATCACCGGTGGTGAAGGGGCCATGTCTGAGCCCGTAAAAGGAAACGTACTTGATTTTGTTCGTCTGAAAAAAGAAGAGACAGTGCAAAAGAAAGAACGTAAACCGCAAAAGCCACCAACGCCAAAAGAGCCACCTCCGCCAATGGAATCACCGCAAATGCAAAACAGTGATCCTAACGCGAGCAATGCGAACTTTGACTTTGGTGCCAGTGTTGAAGCCGACGTTAACTTAGCCGGTGGTTTAGCCCTTGAATCAAGTGACGGTGAATACCTACCGATTGTAAAGGTAGCGCCTGTTTATCCGCGCCGAGCTTTATCGCGTGGTATTGAAGGCTATGTGATAGTTGAGTTTACAGTAACTAAACAAGGCACAGTACGTGACCCGAAAGTAGTGAAAGCTGAACCAGAATCACTGTTTGACCGCGCTGCGATGGATGCAGCACTTAAATTTAAATATAAACCGCGCGTTGTTAACGGTGAAGCTGTTGAAGTAGCGGGCGTACAGAACAAAATTTCTTTCCAAATTAACGGTTAGAAAAGAGGAATGCGATTATGAAACCTTTAAAAGTTGCCGTGATTTGCGCGGCTGCTTTCACAAGCAGCCTGGTAATTCCAAGCGTTGTTAGCATGTTACCAGGTGTCACACTGGCAACAGCTTACGCTGAAGAACAAAAAACCAAACGTGTACCTGCACTGCGAGAAAAAGTGTATAGCCAATTAGCACGAGCACAAAAGCTAGCTGATGATGGTGATGCAAAAGCAGGATTAGCAGCCCTTGATAGTATTCAAGAGCGCTCTTCAAGCATGAACTCGTATGAAATTGCCATGATGCATAATTTCTACGGTTTTATTTACTACAACGAAAACGACTTAGATAAAGCAATTGCGTCGTTTGAAAAAGTAGTAAACGAAGATGCGATTCCAGAAACATTACGTGTAAGCACCACCTTTAGCTTAGCGCAACTTGCAATGGCTAATAGCGATTACGAAAAGGTAATCAAATATTTAGCGCAGTGGGATGTGATTAACGACAAGCCTAAAACAGATGCTTATTACGTATTAAAGTCACAAGCATATTATCAGCTTAAAGATTACCAAAAAGGCATTGAAAACATTAACCTTGCTATCGCAGAAGCCGACAGCAAAGGTGAAATGCCAAAAGAAAACTGGTTAATCTTACAGCGTGCTATGTACTACTCACTTAACCAGTCTGACAAAGTGGTCGAGGTACTTGAGCGTTTAGTTAAGCTTTACAACAAGCCTGAGTACTGGGTTCAGTTAGGTGGCATGTACGGTGAAACGGGCGCAGAGAAAAAGCAATTAGCGATTTTAGAAGCGGCATATCAACAAGGTTTCCTGAAATCTAAATCAGATTTACGTCAATTATCACAAGTGTATTTATACAACGGCCTGGCTTTTAAAGCGGCGAACGTGATGAGTAAAGCAATGCAAGACGGTGTCGCTGAAAAATCAGCGAAAAACTATGCCTTTGTTGCAGAAGCGATGGTACAAGCAAAAGAGGGTGAAAAGTCACTTCCGTACTTTGCAAAAGCCGCTGATTTAGTTACGCATGGTCAGTACGAACAACGTATTGCAGAGGTAAGCATTAATCTTGAAAAATACGAAGAAGCAGCGGATGCAGCACGTAAAGCCCTAGATAAAGGCGGCTTAGAGTTTGAATCAAATGTGTATGTTGCTTTAGGTATGGCGCAGTACAATTTACAAAACTTTGATGCCTCGATTTTAGCGTTTGAGCAAGCGGAAAAACACAAAAAGTCACAGCGTTTAGCTGAGCAATGGATCAAGTATGTGAAGCGTGAAAAAGTGCACGCCGAAACATTACGTACCGCTTTACTCTAAATCGTATTCAACAGGTAAGCGTACAAAAGAACTAATTTATAATCGCAACACCAAAGCTGCCTTCGGGCGGCTTTTTTCCGTTCCTAAAATTAACTAAACTACTCTTTTTTAAATAATTAATATTGTCATTTTATGTTTATTAAAGTGTAACTAGTTTGTCATACAGCTCCCGTAAGGTAGTCGCAGTTTAAAACTCAAGTGACCCAAAAGCATTATTTTGCAGTGCTTTTTCGGTGACTTGAGTTTATGCGCTAACACAATAATTAAATATCTATCTTAACGGAGTGAACAATGAAATTATCTGGCTTATTCAAGGTTAGTCTTGTAGCTACAGCAATCTCACTAGCAGGTTGTGGCGGTGGTGATATCAACATCAACGTAGAAGAAACAGTTGAGCAACCAACTACACCTACTAACCCAACTACACCACCAACAACTGAAGAGTTACCGGGTGTATACAGCCAAAGTCTTTCGAACGAAGTGTCTGCTGCATTAGGTCGTGATGTGACAGTACAAGTTCTTTCAGGCGTAATCACTGAAGATACAACATTATCAACAGACGCATTTTGGGCGCTTGATGGTGCTGTATTCGTTGGTAACGATAAAGCAGACAGTGCAACGTTAACAATTGAAGCGGGTGCGGTAGTATTTGGTAACAGCGGTTCTGATTACCTAGTTGTTAGCCGTGACTCTAAAATTGAAGCTACAGGTACTAAAAACGACCCGATCATCTTTACTTCTAAGCAAGACGTAGTTGGTGAAGAAACATCTGCAGGCCAATGGGGCGGTATGGTGCTTCTTGGTAACGGTATCTCTAATAAGTGTCCTGCTGAAGGCGATTGTGCTCTTCAAGTTGAAGGTGTTGAATCTGGTGCTGTATTCGGCGGTACAGACAATACAGATAGTTCGGGTACTTTAAAGTACGTTGTTGTTAAAAATGCTGGTTATGAAATTGCCCCAGATAATGAATTAAATGGTATTACATTTGGTGCTGTTGGTTCTGGTACAACGGTTGAGTACTTACAAGTTCACAACAACTCAGATGATGGTGTTGAATTCTTCGGTGGTGCGGTAAATCTGAAGCACGTTGTATTAACAAGCATCGACGACGATAGCATCGACTGGGACAATGGTTACCAAGGTAAAATGCAATTCGTTTACGTTGAACAAGATCCAGATTCAACAGATGCAAACCGTGGTATCGAAGCAGATAACGACGGTAGCACACCTTCTAAAGAACCAAAATCATTACCAATCATCTCTAACTTAACAATCATCGGCAACAACTTCGACGGTGAAGACGATGCTGAGGGTATCTACCTTCGTGAAGGTACAGGTTTACACCTTTACAACTCTGTGATCACTGGTTCTGACGAAATGGGTGAGTGTTTAGAAATTGAAGGTGCTGAAGACGGTGTAAGCGAAACAGTTAATAACGCTAACGATGGTACTATCTTAATTCAAAACACTTTCATGTCGTGTACTAATGGCGAAAACTTCAAAAACCCAGTTGATGGTAGCGGCAATTCATTACTAGAGCTTGAAACGTGGTTTACAGCACAATCTGGTAACGTAATCAATGATAAGCCAATGCTTGGTGCAAACGGTCAACCAATTGCAGGTTCTCCATTACTAGGCGCGGGCCAAGATGTAGCAAATACTGTTGATGCGTTCTTCGATACAGTTGACTTTGTTGGTGCACTGAATGATTCAGATGACTGGCGTGAAGGTTGGGCATTTGGTTACGGTGGCGGTGAAGTAACTGCACCACCAGCAGTAGCAGGTTGTCCATCAGGTACAACGTCAATTTCTCCAGTTGATGGCAGCACAACAACATGTGAAGTGTCTGGTCGTATCACCGCTGATTTAACTCTTACTGCGGGTAACTACTACGCATTAAGCGGCGCAGTATTTGTAGGTGAAGATAATGCAGATTCAGCTACTTTAACAATCGAGCCAGGCGTAACAGTATATGGCCGTACAGGTGATGATTACTTAGTAATTAGCCGTGGTTCAAAAATTAATGCTAACGGTACTAAAGATGAGCCAATCTCGTTCACTTCAAGCCAAGATGTAATGGGTGGTACTACAGCCGCTGGTCAATGGGGTGGTTTAGTACTTCTTGGTAACGCACCATCAAACAAGTGTCCAGCAGAAGGTGATTGTGCACTTCAAGTTGAAGGTGTTGAGTCAGGTGCGGTGTTCGGTGGTACTGATACAACGGATAACTCAGGTACATTGCGTTATGTTCGTGTGATGAATGGTGGTTACGAAATCGCACCAGATAACGAATTAAACGGTATCACGTTTGGTGGTGTTGGTTCTGGTACTACTGTTGAGTATGTGCAAGTTCACCAAAATGCGGATGACGGTGTTGAGTTCTTC
The DNA here is from genome assembly GCF_005886115.1 of Pseudoalteromonas sp. S4492. Lineage (NCBI taxonomy): Bacteria > Pseudomonadati > Pseudomonadota > Gammaproteobacteria > Alteromonadales > Pseudoalteromonadaceae > Pseudoalteromonas > Pseudoalteromonas sp. S4492. Next base: position 3,489 of record NZ_PNCP01000042.1, on the reverse strand, counting down.
GGTGGTAACGTACAAGCGAAGTACTTAGTACTAACAAGCATTCAAGATGACAGCATCGACTGGGACAATGGTTTCCAAGGTAAAATGCAGCACATTCTTGTTAAGCAAGCAGCTGATAACTCAGACGCGAACCGTGGTATTGAAGCAGACAACGATGGTTCTACACCGTCTAAAACACCTAAGTCAAACCCAACAATTGCTAACTTAACAATCATCGGTAATACCTTTGATGGTGAAGATGACTCAGAAGGTATGTACTTCCGTGAAGGTACGGGTGCGCAAATCTATAACGCAATCGTAACGGGCCCTGAAGGTATGGGCGAATGTCTAGAGATTGAAGGTGCTGCTTCAGGTGAAAGTGAAACAGTTAAGAATGCTCAAGATGGTACCTTAATGATTAAATCATCAGTGATTGCATGTTCTGAAAACTTCAAAGACCCAAGTGGTGTAGATTTCAGTGTTGAAAACTGGTGGACAAACACATTAGGTAACTTAGTTGCTACAGGTCAAACGCAAGTTGTAAATGGTATTTTCACTATCGATACAACAACAGCGACAGACGTTAAAGCAATCGACGGTTTCTTCGATACAACAACGCACATTGGTGCAGTATCTGCTGATAACAACTGGACTGAAGGTTGGACAGTAGGTCTGGAATAACACAGTAAGCGAGGTGCTAAACAACGTGTTTAGCACCTTTAAACAACTTTCTGTAACTTATTTCAGATAGAGGTAAACATGAAACAATATTCAAAACAGTTCAGCTTAACAGCACTAAGCGCAGCTATCTTATGCGGATTGAGTGTCTCAGCACACGCAGCTGAAGCAGACGAAGAAGCTGTTCTTGAAGAAGTTGTTGTAAGTGCAAGTCGTTTAAAAGGCACTGCAACAGCTGTTCTAGAAGAGCGTAAACAGCAAGCATTCGTTGCTGATATTATGGGCGCAGAGCAAATTTCACGTAGTGGTGATAGTGACGCTGCTGCAGCGCTACGCCGTGTAACAGGTTTAACACTTGTTGATGGTAAGTTTATTTATGTACGTGGTCTAGGTGAACGATATTCAAGTACACAGTTAAATAATTCTGCTGTACCAAGCCCAGATCCAACGCGTTCTGTATTACCACTGGATTTATTTCCATCAGGTATTATCGAAAGCTTATCAGTACAAAAGTCATATTCACCGTCAATGCCAGCATCTTTTGGTGGTGGTAACGTTGATATTCGCTTGAAATCAATTCCTGATCAGTTTGTATTTGATGTGACGGGTCAGCTTGGTTATAACACGAATAACTTTGATGATGGTCTTGAATACAACGGTGGTTCGGATGACTGGTACGGTGTTGACGATGGCACACGCGAAATTCCGCGTCCTATCCTTGATGTATACCAAAGTGGTCAATCGCTTGATGATTTAACACCTGAGCAAAGCCGTGCTTTAGCACTGTCGTTAAATCGCGATTATGATCCAAAATCAGCAAAGGTTGATCCAAATACAAAGTTCACTGCCACGTTAGGTAACAGCTTTGAATCTGATAAATGGCGCTACGGTTTCTTATCGTCGCTTAGCTACGATAATAAGCACGTTGTTTCAGATGAGTATCAAGGTCAAGGTTTCTTGATTGGTGAAAACTCAACAACCATGATCCGTGGTTATGACCAAGTACTAAGTACAGAACACACGGTTAAGACATCAGGAATGGTTACGGTTGGTGTTGAGTATGACAAAGCGCATAAAATTGACTACACGGCTTTAATCTTACGCGATACTGAAGATAAAATTTCAGACCGTTTAGGTATTGACCAAAACAACAATACCTCTGATAACAAGCGTGTACGCTCGTACGATGTTCGTTATGAAGAACGTGAACTGATTGTTAATCAATTAAAAGGTATGCATACCTTTGAATGGTTAAATTATGCTGGCCTCGATTGGAAGTATTCAATTGGTCGCTCAAATCGTTACGCACCAGGTAATATGGAAACGCGTTTTATTGTTACTGATGCTAACGAAGATGGGTTTTACGATACAGTTAACGAAAGCGCACTAACGAATGCAACAACAGCTGCACGTTACACTTTCCAAGATTTGGATGATGAAGTAGAGAACTACGGTTTTAACTTTACGTTGCCTATCATGCTAGATGGCGTGGATGTTGAGCTTAAATCAGGTGCTGACTTTATCTCTAAAGAGCGCTCAGCAACTAACCGTCGTTTTGATATCAATACACGTGCATTCTCAGATGTTGACTTAAACGGAAATGAGTTAAACACCATTTTATCTGATGATGTACTTACAAACGCGTCACTAACGCAGCCAATCTTAAACGACACAACGGTATCAGGCGATGACTATAAGTCAGCGCAAAAAGTGGATGCATACTACTTCGAAGCTGATTTCTTCTTCAATAACACATGGCGTATTACAGGTGGTTTACGTTGGGAAGATTTCCGTCAAGTATCTGTTCCGCTTGACCCATTCACTGGTGGCCTTGCATCTTCAATCGATTATGATGAGTTAGATCAGCTCGCATTCCGTGAAGATGACGTTTATAGCGCACTTGCATTAACTTATGTACAAAGTGACGAAACGCAATGGCGCTTAAGCTATGGTGAAACTGTTGTTCGCCCAGATTTACGTGAGATTTCTGATGCAACTTACATCGATCCGCTTACTGAATACCCTGTAGGTGGTACGCCAGGTCTCCGTACAACCCAAATCAAAAACTATGATTTCCGCTGGGAAAACTATTTTGATACGGGCGAGAACTTCTCTGTTGGTGTGTTCTATAAAGACATGGTTGACCCAATTGAGTCTGTTCAATCACCTGCACAAGATGGTCCACCTCTGGTACGTATTGCTAATGCAGAAGATGGCTATGTTGCGGGTGTTGAATTTGAATACTTGAAAGATTTCGCTTTCTTAGGTGGATTCTGGCAAGACGTATTCATGACTGGTAACGTGACTTTAAGTGACTCAGAAATCAACATGGACCGTCAGGCGATTGTTGAACAAACAGGGGTTTCTGCAGCGGTTACAAATTCAACACGTCGCATGACGGGTCACTCAAAATATGTTGTAAACATGCAGTTAGGCTATGACGCACCTAGTGGGCAACATGCTTCAACGCTAATCTATAACGTATTTGGTGAGCGAATTATAATTCCTGGCATTGAAGGTCAAGAAGATTGGATGGAGCAACCTTTCCACTCTCTAGACTTTAACTACACCTATTTCCCTGATTTCAACTCAAGCTTGAAGTTCAAAGTGACGAATATCTTGGGCGCAAAATCTGAAATAGAGTCAGCGGGTACCTTAACTCGCTCTAAAGAGAAAGGCACTGAGTTCTCAATTGAGTACAAATATCAGTTTTAAATCTCTGACCAAGGAAGGATACAATAATAAATCCTAACGTTGATTCAGCCCTGCACTAGCAGGGCTTTTTTGTTTCTATACCCAAACCACCTCAAGATGCAGAATTCAGCGTTTCAC
>NZ_PNCP01000041.1:0-63384 GCF_005886115.1 Pseudoalteromonas sp. S4492 | reverse complement strand
GCTTCTGCCTTTTCTGCAGCAATACGCTCTTGCTCTAAACGTTCTGCTTCTAACTTTTCTGCAGCAATGCGTTCTTGTTCTAAACGTTCAGCTTCTGCCTTTTCTGCTTCAATTCGCTGTTGTTCTTCTATTTGCTTCTGGTTATCAGCCTCTTTTGCTGCTTGCTCTGCTTGTTGCTTATCTGATTTGCCAAAACCAAACCAAGACAGGAATTTACTTTTTTTTGCCATACTTGCTAATAACCACTTATAAAAATCTGATAAACTTACATGAATAATAGTTTGGTGACAGTTCAGCATTTTAGCCAAACATAAACAGGTACCATCTATCGCTAAGGTCGCAATACTATCACTTTTAGCGCAGTAGAAAAATGACACGCTAGCTATTGCATACAATATTATCTGAGCTAGGGGTCAGTTACCAATGATTAGTGAGTTAAATGAGAAAAAAATCAACAGCTAACCGCCTAGTGAAAGCAACGAACAATAAATCAGCAAATGGCTTTATTCGTATCATTAGCGGACAATTTCGAGGTAGGAAACTCCCTGTAAAAGATGTGCAAGGATTACGTCCAACCACAGATCGCATTAAAGAAACGGTGTTTAACTGGCTAATGCAAGATACCCGAGGCGCAGCTGTTCTTGACTGCTTTGCCGGTTCTGGCGGCTTAGGGTTTGAAGCTTTATCTCGCTTTGCTCAACGCGCTACCTTTTTTGAGCTCGATAAAGGTGCCGCTATTCAGCTAAAAGAAAATATTAGCACGCTTAAATTAGATAATGCAGTGATTAAACAAGATAATAGCCTTTCTCTATTAGCTAATAATGCGCAAAACGAGCAATTTGATTTGGTTTTTGTTGACCCGCCATTTCGACAAAACTTAGCTGAAAAAACTTGTTTTTTACTCGAAGAAAATAACTGGTTAACTGCCCAAGCGCTAATATATGTTGAAGTCGAAAGCGAATTAAACAGCCTTGACATTCCAGATAACTGGATGCTTTTAAAAGAAAAAACCGCCGGACAAGTGATTTGCCGCTTATATCAGCGAGAGGCAAATTAACACTGTTTTGCAAACGTAGTTTCTGTTAATATTATCCTTTACATGTGGTGTTGCTTCGGATTACAATACCGCACCATTTTTGAACCACTTGATCGTTATTTGATCAACTTGAGCAACGCTCATTATTTAGGTAGGTGAATTTTTAATGCCAGTAATTAAAGTAAGAGAGAACGAACCGTTTGACGTAGCACTTCGTCGCTTCAAGCGTTCATGTGAAAAAGCAGGTATCCTTTCAGAAGTTCGTCGTCGCGAACACTATGAAAAACCAACAGCTGAGCGTAAGCGTAAAAAAGCTGCTGCAGTAAAGCGTCACATGAAGAAGCTTTCTCGCGATAACGCACGTCGCGTTAAATTATACTAATCAGTATTTGGTCTTGTATAAATGAGCCTTTTATTAACGCTAAAAGATGCGCAAAAAGATGCGATGAAGGCAAAAGACAAAGAACGTCTTAAGCCAATCCGCATGGTACTTGCAGCAATCAAGCAACGTGAAATTGACGAGCAAATTACACTTGATGACGACGGTATTACCGCTGTTCTAGTGAAGCTTGTAAAACAACGTCGCGATTCTTACACCCAGTACATTGATGCGGGCCGTGAAGATTTAGCTGAAATTGAAGCCAATGAGATTAAAGCACTTGAAGAATTCTTACCTCAACAATTGAGTGAAGAAGAAATCATTGCTCTTATTGACTCGGCTATTGCTGATACAAATGCAGCGGGTATGCAAGACATGGGTAAGGTAATGGGAGTTATCAAAAGCAAAGCTGAAGGTCGTGCCGATTTAGGTAAGATTTCTGGCTTAATCAAGCAACGATTAACTGCCTAACCCCCACATACAGATGTATGATTCAAGCAAACCGAGCCTAGTGCTCGGTTTCTTGCTTTTAGTCTTTCATAAACACAGTAATTGTGTTCAAATCTTATTTTAGAACGCAAAGATAGCGCAGGAAAAAACAACAGCTATGGCCGGAAAGATCCCTCGACAGTTTATTGATGATTTACTCGCCCGCACAGATATTGTTGAGTTAATTGATTCGAGAGTTGGCCTAAAAAAAGCAGGTAAAGACTACCAAGCCTGTTGCCCATTCCACAACGAAAAGTCACCCTCTTTTACCGTTTCTCAAAATAAACAGTTTTACCACTGCTTTGGTTGTGGTGCCAATGGCAATGCAATTTCATTTGTTATGGAATACGACAAATTAGAATTCGTTGATGCCATTGAAGAGTTAGCGAGTATGCTCAATTTAGACGTACCTCGTGAACAAGGGGGCAGCTCAGGCCCACAACGTACAGCCGAACAAAAGCGCTCTGATTACGATTTAATGTTACACGCAGCACGCTTTTATCAGCATCAATTAAAGCATCATGCCAACTCGAAAACGGTTATCGACTATATCAAAGGTCGTGGCTTAAGCGGAGAAACAGCGAAAAAGTTCATGATTGGCTATGCCCCGAGCGAATGGGAAGCGCTATGCCAGCAACTTGGCCGCAATAAAGATCAAAAAGAGCAGCTTGTAGAACTAAAACTAGCCTCTGAAAAGTCGCCTGGTCGCCAATTTGACTTTTTCCGTGACCGACTCATGTTCCCTATACGCGATAAACGCGGTCGGGTGATTGCCTTTGGTGGCCGTGTTATGCAAGCGGATCAAGGTCCTAAGTACCTTAACTCACCAGAAACCCGTATCTTCCACAAAGGCTTTGAGCTCTATGGTTTATACGAAGCAAAGCAAGCTCACAAAAAGCTCGACCATATTTTAATTGTTGAAGGCTACATGGATGTCGTTGCTCTAGCCGAGCAAGGCATTGAATATGCCGTCGCAGCCCTTGGCACAGCCACCACTGCAGAGCATATGCACACGTTATTTAGAACCACAGATAAAGTGATTTGTTGTTACGATGGTGACCGCGCTGGTCGTGATGCGGCATGGCGAGCGCTTGAGAATGCGCTTCCTTATCTTGCAGATGGTAAATCATTGAAGTTCGTGTTTTTACCAGACGGTGAAGACCCTGATTCGCTAGTACAAAAAGAAGGTAAAGACGCTTTTGAGGCAAGATTAAGTGAAGCAGATGATTTTACCAAGGTGCTGTTTAATAAGCTCAGCCAAGAGGTTGATCTCACTCAAGATGCAGGTAAAGCAAAACTACTCAGTGATGCCCTACCGCTAATTGAAAAAATCCCCAGTGATTTTTACCAAGAAAATATTTTGGAACATCTTGGCCGTTTAATTGGTCGTACGCGGGAGCAATTAAATAACCGCGTTAAATCGCCAAAACAGCAACATGCTATTGAACGAAAATTTAAAATCACACCGATGCGCCAAGCCATTGGGATTTTATTGCAACACCCTAATTTGGCGACCAGCATAGCCTATATGCCAGAATTAGCAGAAATGAAAATCGCGGGTATTGAATTATTTTTACGCATTCAGCATTTAGCCCTAGAGCGTGAAGGTGTCACCACCGCACAAATTTTAGAGTCATTTAGGGGTGGCGCTGAATATGACGCGCTAGTGAAGTTAGCAACTTGGCAGCACCAAATAAATGACGATCGTTTAGAGACGGTTTTTAAAAATACTTTTAAATTTATTGAAGACCAGTGTTTAAATTATCGACTAGAGACCCTATTAATAAAAGACAAAACCCAAGGCTTAAGCAGCGAAGAAAGGCTAGAATGCCACTTACTGACACAAGCGTTAAAAGGCAGCAACAGCTAGTCAGAATTGAATAATGCTGTTATACTGTGCTATTCACTGCGTCTAGTTAGTTTTCGTGTCGCTTAATTAATAAGCGAGCTGGCGCCTGTTGTATCAACTTTCAGAGTGGAAGAATAAATCTCTATGGATCCAACTCCTCAGTCACAATTAAAGCTTCTGATTCAAAAAGGTAAAGAGCAAGGTTATTTAACTTTTGCAGAAGTTAATGATCACCTTCCACAAGACATTATCGACTCAGATCAGGTAGAAGATATCATTAGCATGATTAATGACATGGGTATCCAGGTAAGCGAAAGCGCACCTGATGCTGATGAATTAATGATGCAAGAAACAACGACAGACGAAGACGCAGCAGAAGCCGCGGCCGCTGCACTTGCGACTGTAGAAAAAGAGATCGGTCGAACAACTGACCCTGTCCGTATGTATATGCGTGAAATGGGTACTGTTGAACTTCTTACACGTGAAGGCGAAATCGTAATCGCTAAACGTATTGAGGAAGGTATTAACCAAGTACAGATTTCTGTTGCTGAATACCCAGAAGCAATCACTTATCTACTAGAGCAATGGGACAAATTTGAAGCTGAAGAAATGCGCTTAAGCGACATTATTTCAGGTTTCTTTGATCCTAATAATGAAGACGAATCACAAATTTCTGCTACTCATATCGGTTCAGAGTTAAACGAAGAACAGCTTGACGACGAAGACGACGAAGCTGATGACGAAGACGAAGATGAAGATGGCGATGATGATAGTGACGGTGATGGCGACGGCGATACAGGCCCTGATCCTGAAGAAGCCCGCATTCACTTTGAAAACTTACGTAACCTTTATAATAAAGCACGTGATACATTCGAAGAGAAAGGTCGCTCACACCCTGATTCACTAGCAGCTATTGCAGAAATCGGCGAACTATTTAAAACATTTAAATTAGTGCCAAAACAGTTTGACCGCATGGTAAACAACATGCGCGATATGATGGACCGCGTTCGCGTTCAAGAACGTATCATCATGAAGCAAGCTGTACAAATTGCGAAGTTACCGAAAAAGAACTTCATCAAGCATTTTGCTAACAACGAAACAGATTCAAGCTGGATTGACCTTGAAATTGCTGCAAACGAGAAATACTCAGTAGCACTTGAAGAAGTTAAGCCAGAGATCATTCGTTGTATTAATAAGTTATGTGCAATTGAAGAAAGCACAGGTCTTAGCATCGAGCGTATTAAAGACATCAACCGTCGTATGAGTATCGGTGAAGCGAAAGCTCGTCGTGCGAAAAAAGAAATGGTTGAAGCGAACTTACGTCTTGTAATTTCGATTGCGAAAAAATACACCAACCGTGGTTTACAATTCTTAGACCTTATCCAAGAGGGTAACATTGGTCTAATGAAAGCGGTTGATAAGTTCGAATACCGCCGTGGTTATAAGTTCTCAACTTATGCGACATGGTGGATCCGTCAAGCAATCACGCGTTCGATTGCTGACCAAGCACGTACGATCCGTATTCCTGTGCACATGATTGAGACGATCAACAAGCTAAACCGTATCTCTCGTCAAATGCTACAAGAGATGGGTCGTGAGCCGAGCCCAGAAGAATTAGCTGAGCGTATGTTAATGCCTGAAGACAAGATCCGTAAGGTACTTAAAATCGCAAAAGAGCCAATTTCAATGGAAACACCAATCGGTGATGATGAAGATTCGCACTTAGGTGACTTCATTGAAGATACCACTATCGACTCACCTATTGATTCTGCAACAATGGAATCATTACGTGGCGCTACAAACGACGTATTAGCAGGCTTAACAGCCCGTGAAGCTAAAGTATTACGTATGCGTTTCGGTATCGATATGAACACTGACCATACATTAGAAGAAGTAGGTAAACAGTTTGACGTAACACGTGAGCGTATTCGTCAAATCGAAGCGAAAGCGTTACGTAAATTACGTCACCCTTCTCGTTCTGACTTACTGAAAAGCTTCTTAGATGCTAAGTAATTTAGTATCGCGTTATTAACTAAAAGGCCGCTGTTGCGGCCTTTTTTCTATTCGAGAGATATTCATGGCTTGGATCCAAATTCGCATCAATGCAAACGCTGACAACGCAGAATTAATCAGCGACTTATTAATGGACACTGGCAGTGCGTCAGTAACCTATGTTGACGCCAAAGATACCCCAATTTATGAGCCAAAGCTTGGTACCGTTCAACTATGGGCTGATACCACTGTGATTGGCCTTTATGACGCAAACCACGATATGGACAGCGTTGTAGAGACACTCAAAGCTGAAGCAACACTTGCCGATCAGCTTGTTTATAAAATTGAACAGCTAGAAGATAAAGATTGGGAACGTGAATGGATGGATAACTTCCACCCAATTCAATTCGGTGAGCGCTTATGGATCTGCCCAAGCTGGCGTGATATTCCCGATCCTAATGCTGTTAATGTATTACTCGATCCGGGTCTTGCTTTTGGCACCGGTACCCATGCAACGACTGCACTTTGTTTAAAATGGCTCGAAAGCCAAGATTTAACAGGTAAAACCGTGGTCGACTTTGGTTGTGGCTCGGGTATTTTAGGAATAGCAGCGATCAAACTAGGCGCTGAGCGTATGATTGGTATCGATATTGATCCTCAAGCTCTTGAAGCAAGCCGAGATAACGCGCAGCGTAATGGCGTTGCAGATAAACTAGAAGTCTATTTACCAGAAGATCAGCCTGAGTTTACAGCTGATATTGTCGTGGCGAATATTCTTGCACAACCGCTTCGCGAACTACATGAAGTGATCTTAGGTCTTTTAAAACCTAATGGTAAAATTGCCATGTCGGGTATTTTAGAAGAACAAGCTCAGTCTGTAGCCGACGTTTATGCGCCATTTTTAGCGCTTGATGAGATTGCAGTTGAAGGTGAATGGACCCGAGTCAGTGGTACTAAGCACGCTTAACAGCTAAAGAGTATTTACTCTAATCTAATAGGTAAAGCCAGTATTTAACAGGCTTTACCTTATTTTTACAGTTAGTAGATTCTCACTTTTCAAACAGCAAAAATATTTTTGTTCAAATATCAAACAAATCAACCTTTCCGTCAAACTGTTATCAAATGTCAATACAAAAAGGGCAAAAAAAAGTCACTTTTGTTCAATTTATAGCCTTTGATTTTTGCAAAAAAAACCGTAAACTTAGCGCCCCTTGAAAAGAGGCCTATTGAATAACGTGCGTATCGGTTCATACCAACTTGAGAACAACGTAATTGTCGCGCCAATGGCAGGCATTACAGACAGACCATTTAGACAACTTTGCCGTCGCTTAGGTGCAGGCCTAGCTGTTTCTGAAATGCTCTCGTCAAACCCGAAAGTATGGAAAACCGAAAAATCGATGAACCGTATGGATCACAGCGGTGAGTCGGGAATTCGCTCGGTGCAAATCGCCGGAGCCGATCCTGAGCTTATGGCGCAGGCAGCACAATTCAATGTCAGCAATGGTGCACAGATCATAGATATTAATATGGGGTGCCCTGCTAAAAAAGTGAATAAGAAACTCGCAGGCTCTGCCTTATTACAGTTTCCTGAATTAGTACAAGAGATACTCGATGCCGTTGTAAACGCTGTTGATGTCCCTGTCACTTTAAAAATCCGTACTGGATGGGATCAGGATAACCGTAATGGTGTCGAGATTGCGAGAATTGCTGAACGTTATGGCATTGCCTCACTGGCGGTACATGGGCGAACGCGCGCATGTATGTATAAAGGTGAAGCAGAATACGCCACGATTAGGGAAATAAAACGTTCAGTGTCTATCCCTGTAGTTGCCAATGGTGATATTACTTCACCAGAAAAAGCAAAGCAGGTTTTGGATTATACGGGTGCAGATGCCATTATGATTGGTCGAGCCGCCCAAGGTCGCCCTTGGATTTTTAGGGAGATAGACCACTATTTGCGAACTGGAGAACATTTGCCAGCACCTGAAATTGCAGAGGTGCGTAGCATTTTGATGGAGCATTTAGACAATCTTCATCAGTTTTACGGGGAGCCGATGGGAGCGCGTATCGCTCGAAAGCATGTATCTTGGTATTTGCAAACCCATGACAGTGACGGTCAGTTTAGGCGAGTATTTAATGCGTTAGATAACCCACAGGCACAAGTCGACGCATTAGAAGAATACTTTAAAACACTAGCAGCTAACTAAGAAAGAAAGAGACATATAACGATGTTCGAACAAAACGTGACTTCTCCATTTATCACAAACCCTCATGTACAGTCACACGAGAAACCACAGCCGTTGCGTGATGCAGTGAAAAAAGCTGTTCATCACTACTTAAAGCAACTTAATGGTCAAGACGTACAAGACGTGTACGACCTTGTTCTTTCTGAGCTAGAAGCACCATTACTTGAAGAAGTAATGACGTACACACGTGGTAACCAAACTCGTGCTGCAATCTTACTAGGTATCAACCGTGGTACTTTACGTAAAAAGCTTAAAAAATACGGCATGAACTAATACCCGTTATATTGAATCCGTAATCATTCTAACGAGCTATCGTTATAATTGCTTACAGCTTCATAGTAACTGGTAATAAGTTATTGAAAAAAGCACCTTAAGGTGCTTTTTTTATAGCTGTTAAAAACTATGCAAAATCCTCACGCTTTAAACGTCGTTTTTTAAAGCATATTCAGTTAAAATACCGCCTTTCTAAGCTAGCTCAAACATTGAGGTAATCAAAACTACAATGGATACACATCGTCCAATTCGTCGCGCACTACTAAGTGTGTCAGATAAAACCGGTATCGTTGAATTTGCTCGCGCTCTTGAAGCACAAGGCGTGGATATTTTATCAACTGGCGGTACTTGCAAATTACTTGCTGATAACGGCATCAAAGTCACTGAAGTATCTGACCATACTGGTCACCCTGAGATCATGGATGGTCGCGTAAAAACACTTCATCCTAAAATTCACGGCGGCATCCTAGCGCGTCGCGGTCAAGATGAAGACGTAATGAGCGAGAATAACATCTCTGCTATCGATATCGTTGTAGTTAACTTATACCCCTTCGCAAACACTGTTGCGAAAGAAGACTGCAGCCTAGAAGATGCGATTGAAAACATTGATATCGGTGGTCCAACTATGGTTCGCGCTGCGGCGAAAAACCATAAAGACGTGACTATCGTGGTAAATGCAAAAGATTACGACCGTGTAATCAGCGAAATGCAAAGCAACAACGGCTCTACAACGTATAAAACACGTTTTGACCTAGCTATCGCAGCTTACGAGCACACAGCTCAGTACGATGGCATGATTGCAAACTACTTCGGCAAAATGGTTCCTGACTACACAGAAGAAGCTGCTGAAGAGACTAAATTCCCACGCACTATCAACATGCAGTTCACTAAAAAGCAAGATATGCGCTACGGTGAGAACTCACACCAAGACGCTGCTTTTTATGTTGAAAACGACTTAACTGAAGCATCTGTTGCGACTGCGGTTCAACTGCAAGGTAAAGCTCTTTCTTACAACAACATTGCTGACACTGACGCAGCATTAGAGTGTGTAAAAGAATTCGACGTACCAGCGTGTGTTATCGTAAAACATGCGAACCCTTGTGGTGTGTCAATTGGTGACAACATTCTTGAAGCCTATGATCGTGCATTCAAAACTGACCCTACATCAGCATTTGGTGGCATCATCGCATTCAACAAAGAGCTTGATGCAGACACAGCTGAAGCAATTGTTTCTCGTCAATTCGTTGAAGTTATCATTGCACCTAAAGTATCTGAAGCAGCTGCACAAATCGTATCTGCTAAGCAAAACGTTCGTTTATTAGAATGTGGTGAATGGACGGGTAATGCAACAGGTCACGACATCAAGCGTGTTAATGGCGGTATTCTAGTTCAAGACCGCGACCTAGGCATGGTAACGCAAGGCGACCTTAAAGTTGTATCTAAGCGTCAACCAACTGAGCAAGAATTAAAAGATTTATTATTCTGCTGGAAAGTAGCTAAATTCGTTAAGTCTAACGCGATTGTTTATGCACGTGATGGTATGACGATTGGTGTAGGCGCAGGTCAAATGAGCCGCGTTTACTCAGCTAAAATTGCAGGTATCAAAGCCGCTGACGAAAACCTTGAAGTAAAAGGTTCAGTTATGGCATCGGATGCATTCTTCCCATTCCGTGACGGTATTGATGCAGCTGCAGAAGCTGGCATCACCGCTGTTATTCAACCAGGTGGTTCAATGCGCGATGAAGAAGTTATCGCTGCAGCTGACGAAGCTGGTATGGCAATGGTATTTACTGGTATGCGCCATTTCCGCCACTAATCACATAAAGGGTTAAGCAAATAGCTTAACCCTTTTTGTTTGCCACAAATTCACGTATTCTGATTAATAATAATAATTACCCATATAATGAAGGAACAGATGATGAAATTTGCCGTTAAGTCGTTACTTGTTGCAGGCCTCGCACTGACATCAGCACAGGCTTTAAGCCATGGCCATGAATCAGCGCTTACACAAGCCGTGCAATCAAGCGAACGTGATGCTAAAAATAGCGCACGTGATCAATATCGCCATCCAGTTGAGACACTTGAGTTCTTTGGCTTCAAGCCAAGCATGACCGTTGTTGAAATTGCACCGGGCGGTGGTTGGTACAGTGAAATCCTTGCACCGGCTGTTAAAGGCCATGGTGTTTACTACGCGGCACATTTCCCTGCTGATTCTGACGTGGGTTATTACCAACGTTCATTAGCTGGTTTTAAGAAAAAGATGAGCGATGACGCACGCTTCAGTGAAGTAAAACTGACTGAGTTTGCGCCAGTGACGCATCTTGATATTGCACCAGCGGGTAGCGCAGATCTTGTCTTAACATTTAGAAATGTACACAACTGGTACATGGGTAAAGATAAAGAAGGCGCGTTAAGTGCGTTTAAAGCATTTTATAAAGCACTTAAACCTGGCGGCACTTTAGGTGTGGTTGAACACCGCCTACCTGAAGCGCGCAGTGATGAGGATCAGAAATCATCAGGTTATATGAAGCAAAGCTATGTAGTTGATATTGCAAAGCAAGCTGGCTTTGAACTGGTGGCAAGCAGTGACATTAATGCAAACCCACTTGATACAGCAGATCACCCTAAAGGGGTGTGGACACTACCACCAAGCCTTCGTTTAGGCGAGCAAGATGCCGCGAAGTATAAAGCAATTGGTGAAAGTGATCGTATGACGCTGAAGTTTAAAAAACCGCTATAAATAGGATTATACGCCATGAATGTACTTGTCATCGGCAGTGGCGGCCGCGAACACGCTCTTGCGTTTAAGGCTGCACAAAATACTAAAGTAAACACCGTTTTCGTCGCACCAGGTAACGCAGGTACTGCACTTGAGCCAAAACTAGAAAACGTTGCTATCAATGTTGAAGACCTAGCAGGTTTAGTTACTTTTGCTAAAGAAAACAACGTTGAATTAACCATTGTTGGTCCAGAAGTACCGCTTGTTTTAGGTGTAGTTGATACATTCCGTGAAAACGGTCTAGCTATCTTTGGCCCAACAGCAGGTGCTGCACAGCTAGAAGGCTCGAAGTCATTCACTAAAGACTTCTTAGCACGTCACGACATTCCAACAGCTGATTACCAAACGTTTGAACAAATCGACCCTGCACTGGCTTACCTTAAAGAAAAAGGTGCGCCAATTGTTGTTAAAGCTGATGGCTTAGCAGCTGGTAAAGGCGTTATCGTTGCGATGACAGAGCTTGAAGCTGAAGAAGCTATCCGCGATATGCTTGCAGGCAACAGCTTCGGTGAAGCGGGTAGCCGTGTAGTTATCGAAGAGTTCTTAGAAGGTGAAGAAGCTTCTTTCATCGTGATGGTTGATGGCAAAAACGTACTGCCATTTGCAACCAGCCAAGACCACAAACGCGCTTACAATGGTGACCAAGGTCCAAACACTGGCGGCATGGGGGCATACTCACCGGCACCAGTAGTGACTGATGAAATTCACCAACGTATTATGAACGAAGTGATCTACCCAACGGTTGAAGGCATGGCAAAAGAAGGCCACCCTTACACTGGTTTCTTATACGCAGGTTTAATGATCACCGCTGATGGCACGCCAAAAGTAATCGAATACAACTGTCGTTTTGGCGACCCTGAAACACAACCAATGATGCTTCGTCTTAAGTCTGATCTTGTTGAACTTATCGAAGCGGCTAACCGTGAAGAACTAGATAAAACAGCAATCGAGTTCGACCCACGTGCAGCAGTCGGTGTTGTATTAGCAGCTAAAGGCTACCCAGATAGCTACCCGAAAGGTGACACTATCAATGGCTTGCAAGTTACTTACCCTGAAGGTGAGAAAGTATTCCACGCAGGGACTAAGCAAGACGGCGACAACGTAGTAACAGCTGGCGGTCGTGTACTGTGTGCTACGGCACTTGGTAACACAGTAACTGAAGCGCAGCAACGTGCTTATAAACTGGTTGATCAAATCAGCTGGGAAGGCATGGAATATCGTACTGATATCGCTTACCGTGCTATTGCTCGCGAACAGAATTAAGGTCAAACCAGTCTAATTCTGAAAAAAGCGCAGTTTATCTGCGCTTTTTTAATGCTACACTGTTAAGAACATTTACCTAGATAAAGAACTAATTTTGAATAATAAAGCACTGAAATATAACTTTGTTTCATTTCTTATTCTGACAATTTTGTTTTTTATCATTGCTACCCTCGCTGCACATTTAGCCAGCCCTACCCGCTACACCATAGATAAAACAGCCCCCATCTACAGTAATACGGCGTATCGAATTGATACCAGTAAAGCGCTGACTCTCGAGCAGTTTTTAGCAGAGCCAGACAAGCTTAAACATCGCCCTTTTAAAGATGTTGAATGGGATTTAGCGGCGCAAGATTATTGGTTAAAGCTTGATTTAGAAAACCGCCAAGCAAAACCTGTGGAGCTGGCAATTCACTTTGATAACCCTATGGTTGATTACCTTAGCGTTTATCATGTTGATGATATGGGGCAGCTTATAGATACAACCGAGTTGGGTGATAAAGTATCTGGTCTTAGTTTGTTTCAGTACAGTACACCGCACAGCATGCTTACAATGCAGGGCTATGAACAAACATCCCTCATTATAAAAATAGATACGGTTGGGATTAGCAAAACACCTATTAATATTTATGGTGAAAAAGAGTTTCAAGACCTACTACGTTCGCAATCAGGAATTTGGGGGATCTTCATTGGTGTGCTGATCATGGCAGCTCTGTATAACTTGGTATTATTTTTAGGGATCCGTGACCGCGTCTACCTTATTTATATAGGCTACATCATCTCAGCACTGCTACTTATGGGCTCAGTGCTCGGCTTTGGTTTTTATTTATGGCCGTTATCGTGGCAAATCTTTTTTAATGAGCAAGTGGTCTTCAGTAACTATGCGATTGCATTTTTCACCGTCGCGTTCTGCACCATGTTCTTACGCTACCATAAAGATAATTGTCGCCTATACAAGCTCAGTATCAGCTTTTTAGCCCTGCTGTTTAGTCTCAGTCTTATCAGCTTTTTTATGCTGGAATACCATTCTTCAAAAATCTTTTTTGCCATCATGGTGCCGTTATACATTTTATGTATTTGCATGATTTACAAAAAGTTGGTGAGCGGTTTTAGGTGGGCAAAGTTTTATGTCATGTCGTGGGTGCCACTGATTGTAGGCGCAGCCATTCAGCCGTTAGAACTTACAGGCTTTATTCCCTACAGCTTTGCCGTTAGGCACATATTTTTAGTCGCCATTCTCTGTGAGATTGTGCTCATGGCAATGGCGCTGGCAGACCGCGTTCGTTATCAACGTGAAAAAGCGCTGTATCATGCAACCCATACTCAACAGACTGAGCTACTTAACCAAGCAATGCTCAAACAAGCCTATATGGCAATTACCTCGGAGCAAAGACTCGCTAACCTTTGCTTAGTGAAAATCGAGCAATTTAATGCCCTAATGAGTATTCTAAAGCCAAGCCAAAGCAGCCAAATAATTATCACTGTTGCCCAATCGCTAGAGCACCAAATTAATAAGAATAGGCAATTTATTAATTTAGAATCGGCGTTAGATAATAGTCCAAAAGTAGCTGACTTAGGCAATGGTGTACTGGCTTTTATTTCTACCAAAATTCAATCACAAGCAGAGCTACACCAAGAACTTAGCAACTTATGCAAACAGCTGCCTAAGCAATATAAAGTGGCAGGCTTAGACCTGCAGCTTTACTACCGCCATAGCATTACCGAACCGGTGAGTGATGATGGCTTTGATATTTGGCTACAACGTGGCTACTTAGGTCTGTCACAAAAGCAGCAAAACATCGACTTTAACACACCGCATATCGATATGGATGTCAGCCTTGCCGCCGAGTTACAACAAGCAATGCGAAGCAATACCTTAGCCATTTACTTACAGCCCATTATTAATTTGCGCAGCGGTGCTATCTGTGGCGCAGAGGCATTGTTACGCTGGCCTACAGCAGGGAAATACCTGGATATTGAGCAACTCATTTTATTGGCTGAACGTACTGGTTTAATTAACGAGTTGAGCTTATGGGTGATTGATCAGGCTTGCCTAGCCGCAGCCCAGCTTAATCGACAAGGCTATCGCGACCATACCATTAGCGTTAATTTAAGTGCCAAGAATCTCGCGATCCCTAAGCTTGTCGAAAAAGTCGAAAACACCATTTTAAAACATGGCATTACTGCGAGTCAGTTAAAGTTTGAGTTAACTGAGTTTGCGCTTATAAAAAACCATGATGAAATGGTTAGCTTTATCAGCGAACTTAATAAACTCGGTAGCAAGGTGGTACTCGATGATTTTGGTACTGGTTACTCGTCGTTAAACTACTTGGTAAATTATTCATTTAGCACGATTAAAGTCGATAAGAGCTTTATTCTGGATTTAGTGAATAACACCACCAACCAAGTAGTGGTAAAAACGGCCATTGATATGGCCCATAACCTCGATATGAATATCACCATCGAAGGAATTGAAGACCAAGAAACAGAAAAAATGCTGATCAAGATGGGCGCAGATCAAGGGCAAGGCTATTATTACAGCAAAGCGGTGCCGATTAATGAGTATCTAAGCTTTATTGCCTCACAATTTAAATAGGCCGTGTTACACTGCCTTTTTTAACATCTTTAGGGGCCATGTAAAGATGCAAGGTACGATCAGAAAATTAAAGTCGACACTGACCTCTCCTGTCGAATATCAACTACCTATCGGTGATGAGCTAGTTTCATTAAATGACTATATTGGTAAGCCGCTCACGCTGACTTTCACCGGCAATATTTTTTGCTGTAACTGTGGTAAAAAAACCAAGAAAAGCTACTCTCAAGGCCACTGTTTTGTCTGTATGCGTAAACTGGCTAGCTGTGACATGTGTATCATGAAACCTGAAACGTGCCATTTTGATAAGGGCACCTGTCGTGAGCCACAGTGGGGTGAAGAAAACTGCATGATCCCGCATTACGTGTATTTAGCCAACACTTCAGGCCTAAAAGTAGGTATTACCCGCCATACTCAAATTCCTACACGCTGGATTGACCAAGGTGCGACGCAAGCTTTACCTATCTTCAAAGTACAAACCCGTCTTCAATCGGGTTTAGTTGAGGTTGCCTTAGCCGAGTTTATTGCTGATAAAACCAATTGGCGAAACATGCTAAAAGGCCAATCTGAAGCGATTGATTTAAAAGCCGCTGCCAGAGAGTTGATCCCACAGATTGATGCTAAGCTGAGTGAGCTTGCAGAGCTATTTGGCGCAACAGCCATTGAAAAGCTCGATGAAGGGGTGGTTGAGCTAGATTACCCAGTAAGTGAATACCCAAGCAAAATCAGCTCTTTTAATTTTGATAAAGCACCAGAAGTATCGGGTATTTTAAAAGGCATTAAAGGCCAGTACTTAATTTTTGATACTGGCGTCATTAATATTCGTAAGTTTACTTCTTACGAAATTAGCCTAGCTTAAGCACTTTTTTCGGTATTAAGATAAAAGTCATACCATTGCTGCTTCGCTATTGGGCGGCAAAAGTAATAGCCTTGAATGGTATCGCAGTTAAGTGAACGTAAGTAATTTAACTGCTCTACCTTCTCTACCCCTTCTGCGACAACATGAATACTCAAGCTTTTCGCCAGGCTAATAATCGCCGTAACAATTTCACTATTACCGTATTCATCGGGCACTTTTGCGATAAAGCTGGCATCTATTTTTAACGTATCAATTGGCAGTTTGGTTAAGTAACTTAAAGCCGAATAGCCCGTTCCAAAGTCATCTAACGTAATATGCACACCTAGCTTTTTAAGCGCGAGTAGCTCTTGCTTAGCCTCACTAAAGTGGCTGATAAAACAGCTTTCAGTAAGCTCTACTTCAAGCTTGTGTGGGTCTACATTGTAACGCTCAAGTAAGCGCTCAACATTCGATGCTAATTGTCCCTGACGTAAGTGATTAGCCGAAATATTAATTGCTAAGCGCCCAGCTTCAATGCCTTGTTGCTGCCATTTTTCTAACTCTATACAGGCCTGCTCGATGACCCATAAATCAAGTTTCACAATTAGGCCTAGCTCTTCAGCAAGAGGGATAAACTTAGCAGGTGAAATCACTCCAAGGTTTGGCTCATGCCAACGTAACAGTGCCTCTACCCCTAAAATTTTGCCTGAATTTAATTGCTGCTTAGGTTGGAAATAAAGCTCAAACTCATCGCTTTCGATGGCGTTTTGTAATCGGCTCATCATAGCCAATCGCTCTAAAGAGCGTGCATTCATCGCTGGTTTGAATAATTGAAATGAATTACGGCCCACCTCCTTAGCACGGTACATAGCAATATCAGCATGCTTAAGCAGTGTAGCGCTATCTACGCCATCATCAGGGTAAACCGCCGCGCCAATAGAGGCAGTAATCGCAACCACGTGCTCGTTAATAGCAAGCGGCATACTCACTTGCTGCAAGACTTGCTCGGCAAAGTTTAGAAGTGTTTCAACCCGATTTACTTCACATAGCAGAACAAACTCATCGCCACCTAAGCGTGCAAGGGTATCCCCTTCAGGTAGAATTGATAAAATACGCTCTGCCACTTGCTGCAATAAGTTATCGCCAGCGTCATGCCCTAAGCTGTCGTTAACCTCTTTAAAGCGATCTAAGTCGATAAACATCACCGCTAATAGATCGTGGTTTCGCTTGGCGGTGCTAAGAGCAATTGAGAGTCTGTCATGAAATAAGCGGCGATTAGGCAGGCCTGTTAGCTCATCGTAATAGGCGAGCTGGGCAATTTTTTCTTCTGCACGTTTGCGCTCTGTAATATCGCTAAAAATTGCCGCATAAAGTACTTCATCAAAGTTAGGATCTTTTATTTGAATAATGGTGAGCCACTCAACATACTCTTCACCATCTTTTTTGCAATTGCAGATCTCTCCTTGCCAGACCCCTTCGTATTCAATGGCATGCCACATTTTTTGATAAAACGAGCGACTATGTTTTGTAGAGCTTAAAATATTGGGGCGCTTACCAATTACTTCATGCTCGGCAAAGCCGGTCAGTTTAGTAAAAGCAGGGTTAACTTGAATAATCGTGCCGTCTTTACGGGTTAGCATGATGCCATCGAGTGAAGCATCAATAATTTTATTTGCCAAAAACAAGTTACGTTGTGACTTTTGCAAAGCAATATCACGCTGCTCAATTGCCCGCTCAAGTTCGCAGCAATAAGCTGACTCAATCTCTGTGATCAAATCAGCAAATGAAATCACCCCGCAAATTTCATCATCTCTGACCACCAAATGACGCACATTACGCTCTGTCATAGTGCGATACGCATCAAATAAACTGCTTTCACAATCAATTTCAATGAGCGGGTAGCTAGCATATTGCCAACAAGGATTTAGCCACTCGGTTTGAATGATCAGCTCAACAATATCACGCTGAGTAATAATACCGTGCAGTTCAAGCTCTTGGTTATAAACCAGTACACTATCAAGGCGGCCTGCCCGCATCAGTTGCACAACCTCTTCTATCGGTGTTTGCGCATCAACTATCTTTAGGTCAGTGCGATACTGCT
Source organism: Pseudoalteromonas sp. S4492 (assembly GCF_005886115.1). Taxonomy (NCBI): domain Bacteria; kingdom Pseudomonadati; phylum Pseudomonadota; class Gammaproteobacteria; order Alteromonadales; family Pseudoalteromonadaceae; genus Pseudoalteromonas; species Pseudoalteromonas sp. S4492. The sequence continues at coordinate 45,549 of NZ_PNCP01000041.1, read as the reverse complement.
CATGAATAGGCCGAAATTGTAGGTAGTGGTCCAAACCTTGGTTATGCACAATATCTGAAAGGTTTAACATACCTGCAGGCTGGTTCTCGCTATCCATCACCAATAAATGGCGAATGCCATGCTGTTGAAAACGCAAGGTTGCATCACTGACTGAGCATTGATTTGGCACCGTAATAACAGGCGCTGACATGACCTCGTGAATGGCTAGGTTTTTATAAAGCGGGCTGCTGATGTCAATTTTCAAACAATCAGCTTCCGTCCAAATCCCAACCACGGATTGCTCATGCTTGATAAAAATCGCCGTCACATTGTGAACATGCATCAACCTCACCGCATCGACCAAAGGCGTATGCGCAGGACACGATACCAGCTTTTGCGAAAAGACATCACTGACCTTTTGATGTCGTCTTGGTTGATTCATAAGTCGACTTTCCTAGTTCTTACATGAATTGGCAATTATAATCATTTCAACCTTGGCAACTTTGACACAGGACAATAAATGCACTCATCATTTCCTAAGATTATCTTTTCTGCTCATGAAATAGCGTTAGTAGAAGATGAAGCCGATATAGAAAGCTTTGTATATGGTTTGAGTGAAGAGCAGCAGCAAGAAGCTATCTTGCTTTTAACAACAGGGCAGTATGTCAACTTGCAGGGAGAAAGCGTGAAAGCGTTAACTGACGTTGAGCTTGCGAATAGAGTGACAGAATATCTAGCACAAGAAGGAGTGTGCTGCTTAAGTAAGGTTACTCGGCTTGCACCACCGCAAGCCTTTGCGATGCTGGTAGATTAAGGGGCATCCACCAGCGCTTTAATGTGCGCAACGGCACTGCGACCAAGGGCTGATAAAGCATAGCCACCTTCAAGATAAGAGATAATCCCCTTGCAATCTTGTTGCTGACAAAACTCTGCTAGCTGTGTGGTTAGCCATGCGTAATCGTCTTCAACAAACTTCAAGCTTGCCATGTCATCTTCAAGATGAGCATCAAACCCGGCGCTAATAAACAATAGTTCAGGTTTAAATTCATTGAGTTTTGGCAACCACTGCTCAAGATAAACAGCTTTTAAGTCATTACCATCACTGGCAATTGGCAGCGGTGAGTTCACTAACGTCGCGTTATTTTCAACGGCGGTATTTGGGTAAAACGGGTGTTGAAACAAAGAGCAAAACAACACAGTGTCATCATCTAAAAAGATATCTTGTGTGCCGTTGCCATGGTGTACATCAAAGTCCAAAATAGCGATGCGTTTTACACCTTTGCTTTGCGCGTACTTCACGGCAATGGCTAGGTTATTAAAAACGCAAAATCCTGCAGAGGTACTGCGGTTTGCATGATGTCCTGGTGGTCTAACAGAACAAAACGCGGCATCCAGCTTATCATCAAGGATTTCATCAACGGCGAGTAATCCAGCGCCAACGGCTCGTTCAATCGCTTTCATTGAATCTGGGCACAGCCATGTGTCGCCGTCTAATTCAGCAAGCCCTTCAGCGGGAATTGTTTGCTCTACATGACTAACCAAAGATTCATCATGAGCACGTAAAAAATCGTCGCGGCTGGCTTTAGGAGCTTGTAAGTGAGTAATTGCCACATCAACACCACTTGCTAGCAAGCGGTCGGTGATCACATCTAAACGCGCGGGGCATTCGGGGTGATCCTCAATCATTTTATGTTTACGACAAAATGGATGTGAGATAACTGCCGTTCTCATAATACGCTCCTTGAATTATTTTCCCCCAGTATAACAAAGCCACCTAACGGTGGCTTTGCGACTTTGGTTTACTTTTTAGCGCGTAAATCTAAATTTCTAAAGTCAAAACTAAAGTCTGTGACCGCCGTTGAGACAGCGCGCATTTTCGCACTACTCACTCGGTTATCAGGGCTCATTTGAAACTCAATGTAAGCATCGGCTTCAAGTAACTTTTCATCCCACTTAACAATGAACGTATTGCCTGTGTAATGCTCAAGCTGACCTTTCAAACGCTTTGTATGTGTAAAATCAATACGTAGCTGGCCATTTAACTCTTCAATAACCACATCACCATACCAGTTGTCATGCAGCGTGCCTGTGTAGTTGATGTTCGGTAATTTTGGTTGATAATCCGCAGGTGTTTCTGGTTTTGCGTTTGCGTAAGCTTCTTTTTTACCTTCAAAGTGCTTTTTGGCAAGATCTTCAACCCAGTCTTTATCTTCAAGATCTAATGCATCTTCTAGCACTTCATAGGTCACTGCAGAGAGCGCGCTAAACGCTTGCTGGTTACTCAGAATAACAATACCAAGGTTTTTCTCAGGTACTAAAGTCACTTGAGACACCATACCTAAGATACCACCACCGTGGCCTAGCTTTTTAATGCCGTGGAAATCTTCAATGCTCCAACCTAAACCATAACCTCTAAATTGTTGGTGGTAAGCTTCATAAGCACTTTTTGATGCCATTGAGGTAATGTGCGGATGCCACATTTGTTGCTGCTGCTTTTCAGTGAATAACTGCTGGCCATTTGGCATTTTGCCATGAGCAAGCTGCGTGCGTAGCCATTGGCTCATGTCGCTCACGCTTGATGCAATCGCACCAGCGCCACGGAAATCTTCAAGGTAGTTCACAAAAAATGGATGAAGTTGGCCATCCATTGGAATATGACCTGTCGCCCAGTTTTTATTGCTACTAGGAATACGTGAAAAACCTGCACGTGAGTTTTTCATATCAAGTGGCTGAAGAATATTCTTCTCGATGTAATCATTCCAGCTCATGCCTGAAACACGGGCTACTACCTCACCGGCTGTTACAAACATTAAGTTGTTATACGCGTATTTACTGCGAAAGCTACTCGCTGGTTTTAAGTATTTTAGACCTGCGATGATTTCCTCAATTGATTTGTCAGTATCAGGCCAAATCATTAAGTCGCCTTGTCCTAAGCCCAAGCCGCTACGGTGGCTTAGTAAATCGCGAATGGTCATTTCACGCGTGACATAAGGGTCATAAAGACGAAACTCTGGTAGATGATCAATCACTTTGTCATCCCAACTCAGCTTACCTTCATCAATTAATTTAGCTAACGCTGCTGCGGTGAATGCTTTGGTGTTTGACGCGATACCGAATAAGGTGTCTTTATTTACTTTTTTACCCGTATCAAGGTTTGCGATACCAAAGCCTTTAGCTAATACGACTTTATCATTTTCAACAATCGCCACTGCCATACCCGGCACATCAAAACGTGCCATTGAAGTTTCGATTACTTTTTCAATTTTCTTACTATCGATATCAGCATAACTGTAAAACGAACAGCTTGATAACAGCGCCGCGGCAACGGCTAATTTACGAAATGTCATAATGTCCCTTGGTGATTTTTATTGTTGTGAATAGCGAACTCTCTCGCTGCTCGGGTTTTATCTGGATCATCGCAACTTGGTCTTGCGAGTATTGCTTCACTGTAATGATTTGGTACACCTGCTTCAAGCGCTCCGCGATGAACATGCTGAAGATACCAGTCGAATGGCAGTAAAGACTCATCTAAGGTGTTAGCAATATAACAATGGGCAGCAAGTTGCTCGCCATCAATGAGTTCAACTGTAATATCCACACAGTCATAACGCGGCCCTTCAATGTCATCTAGAATCGACTTTTCAGCTTCGTTTAACTGATACACAACGCCATACACTAAGGCATCTAGCTGCGCTGTTTTACGCACGCTGCATTTCGCAGAGCCATCGGTACTCACCATATCAAACGTCAGCTCATAGCCTTTTAAAATAGCTGTGCCCACCCGCTTTGCTTCAGGCAACCTTGCCAGCAATCGACTCGATGACATATTTGAACCAAATGAAAAGTTATACAGCGCCATATTCACCTCACACAACAACGCGAATAGCTAAGGCAATTAAGATCACCCCAATGCCTCTATCAAACCAGTATCCGCTTTTTAAGAAAAATGCTCGCACTGATGCTTTTGATAACACCAATGATAAAAATGAAAACCACAGCCAAGTCGCCATTGCCATATACACGCCATATCCAGCCTGCACTAAAACAGGTGTGTCAGGGCTAATCACAAGAGTAAACAACGACATAAAGAACAGTGTTGCTTTGGGGTTAAGGGCATTGGTAAAAAAGCCGCGTCGAAATGCTTTATACACAGATTCAGGCTCAGCAGGAGCAAGAGTTTGCTGCGTACTATCGGTAGGTTTTGCGCTACGTAATGCTTGTACACCTAAGAAAGCCAAATAAGCCCCTGCAAGGTATTTTAAAGCCATAAATAAGCTAGGCGACTGCGATAAAATTAACGCCACACCTAATACACAATAAGCAATATGCAAAAGAATAGCCGCACCAACACCGGCACTGGTCCACAGCGCATTTTTACGACCCTGTTGAATACTTTGCTTGAGTACAATTGCAAAATCAGGGCCTGGGCTTGCTACTGCAAAAAAGTGAGCAATGGCTATCAATAAAAACTCATCTAAATACTGCACTCAATATTACCCTACTGCTTGTTCATCTAATGCCAATAACAACGGATTTGCACTGTCACTCACCAATGCTTTAATTTGCTTTTGCGCTTTTTTATATTGGCTGCGTAAATGGGGTTTTAAAAACTTCTTCGACTGATTATCCCCTTTAAAATGCGTAACTAGCGCATGCATAAATAGCGTTTGTGGCTCAGTCAGCGCCGCTTGGCGATTGGCATAAGGGTTATAACCGCAGCCGCAGCCTCCTTTAAATTGATACACCGTATTACTCATCATTACCCCAAAGCCTAAATAGCATGCCAATGCATCGCTCGCTTGCGGTAAGTACTCTTTACCGCCGGGCGGTAAGACACCCACATGGTGAATCAAAATAGTCGCTAAGGTACCAGCAAAACTTGCCACTAAATCTTGTGGTTGATTGATTTGGTTCGGGTTAAACGAGATATTCACCGGATGATTTGCCGGTACAATTAAACTTGCCTCGCTACCGCGTAAACTGTCTTGAAACTCAAAATGCGGAAACACCTGCGGTGTAAGCCCAGATGGCGCAACTAAGTTAATTGGCCACGCCTGCATACCCGCATACTCAACAACCCGACTAAATACCTTTTCAGCCATTTCACTGACGCTCGACACCCTATCCGGAAAGAACTGCCCGTTAGGTAAAATGATTTGTGTGTGTTTTAAAAAATATTCACTATCAAAGTGCTCAACTGCCCATAAAAAGGTATCGATTAACCACTGCTGCTCTTGCTCATCAACAACTGGAGCTGACTTAAATAACGCTAACATAAATTACTCTTGTGATTGTGCCCATTGCCATGCATCCGTATTGTAAAGAGGCACAGTTGATAAAGCATGATGATGGCTGCCGCTCGACTCTTTCGTTGAATAAGACAAATATAAAAGAGTACGTGTTGGCGCATCATAAATACGACGTACTTTTAACGATTTAAACAAAATACTTTTCGATGACTTAAAAACCACTTCGCCCGATTTACTACGGTCAATTTGCTGTAATTGTTCAGCGGTAATGGGGCCAGTTTGACGACATGCAATAGACATATCAGATGGATCAGCAAAATCAAGATTCGCTTCAATATGGCTGATGTGGCAAGTAACACCGCTTATAAGCGGATCTTGTTGTGATACCACTTTAATATCTTTGGTCGTGAATAATCCTAAACTCACCGAAGCAGCGTCATCCGAGCAACCGCTCAACAAAATCAATGGCGCAGTAAGTGCCGCTAATTTTAGTAACTTCATCCTAGTGTTCCTTATTAAAAAGCGATAGTTGTCCGTTTACAACGATTTGCTTGCTATGTTTCAATACTATCTCAAAATATCTTCAACAACGAGCACCTAAACAATGAAAAAATCGCTTGGTTTACTGTGTTTAATGTTCTTAAGTAGTACCGCTCACGCTGGCTACTCTATTAGCGCTGGTTTCGGCAAAAACTTTACTAACTCGGTGCAAACCGAAGAAAACCTAAAAATTGAGCTTGAGGATGACAGCCATTTTACAGTCAGCCTAGATAGAACCATTGATAATGCTCGCTATGGGTTCTTTTATTCAGCAACCGAACTAGATATGAAAGACCAAACCAAAAATCAAGTCGAGATGCAATACCTGCTCTTTCAAAGTGCTGTAGAAGTGCCATTAGCTGACCGTGTAGTTGGTTTTGTGGGTGCCCAAATTGGCGCAAATCATGTCAGTACTGACTTTGCCGACTCCGATACGTTTTTTACCTCAGGCCTTTATGCCGGCGCAGATTATTTAATTACCGAACAAGCCCGGGTTTATGTTGAAACTCGCTGGCTGGCAACTATTGTAAATAATGCAAGTAACGTATCGTGCACATTGCCAACCTCAGAAGACAATCAATGTCTATGGCACTTTGATGGTGATGTGTTAAACCAATTTCAAACAAACATCGGTTTTAGTTACCGCTTTTAAGGAAGACCCCATGCCGCACATTGTTATAGAACACTCAGAAGACTTACCAATTCTGCCACAAGTGTTAGTTGAAAAAGTCCATAAAGCTGCGTTTGACTCTGGCTTATTTGAACTTTCGACCATAAAGACTCGTGCAATTGCTTATCAGCATTACGAATTAGGAGAAGGTAAAGATGGCTTTATCCACATCGGCGCATCAATCATGGCAGGCAGAACCATAGAGCAAAAGCAAATGCTCAGTGAGCAATTGCTAAGTTGCTTAAAAACATATTGTCGCCGCTCGTATAGCCTAAGCGTTAATATTTACGATATGGATGCTGATATTTACCGTAAGTGTTAATTACTTTGGCAAATAGGCTGCCGGTAAGCGCTTGATTTCTATCTCAGGCGATAAGTACGCAGTGTAAACTAGCCAACGCTCATTGGGTATGTAGGTCAGACCCGATGAGCGACTATAAGCTCGCTCAGGTAAGGCAATTAAATCATGATGCTGCTTACTTGCTAAGTCGTAGTAGCTAATCCGGTAATCACCTAGGCGCTCTTTATAATAATAAATACGCCCCTCATGGTACGCGTTCTTTGCCACCAGCAACCAGGCATAACTGCGCGCTAATTTAATATCATTCACCAGCATTTCTTCAACACCCGTATCATGATGTTTAATCCAAATAGCATGGCGGGAATTAGTAAATAAAAAATCGCCCGTTTGTGTTTCTACGCCATACTGCGCTGGCACCTCAATTGCTTTGCCGAGGCTTTTACCTGTTAAGTCATAACGGTAAAGATAGTCTCCATCAGACACCAAAATATGCTGGCTATCCGCGCTAAATTTGGGTTTAACTGCATGACTAAATGGCAGTTTGATTTGTTGGCTTTGCTCTACTTTGAAATCATAAAAATATAAGCGGGTGCTGCCATTGTCATACAATGAAAACAAAATATAGCGTCCATCGGCTGACCAAGTTGGATCACGAATTTCCCCGGTGTTATGAGCAAAGTCAGTAAGCTGCTTTCGCGAGCTGCTATCGGGGTTAACAATCCAAAGCTGTGAACTGCCCGATTCATTCGACACATACAGCAGTTTATTTTGCTGCTGATTATATTCAGGGAATAGCGAGCTAAAATTGGTCGACAACATAGAAAACGGCGAATTGGCCACTTGTTCGTCGATTTTCAGCCGCGTGATCACCTTATCTAAATCCCACTGATGATAATAAACACTGCCATCGCTACTGTAATTAGGTGAGCTCATGCCAGCAATTTGCGTGTTGATTAGGGTCTGATTATTAATATCGTAGAAATAACCATAACGTTTACCACCCTCAACAGCACTAAACGCCAGTTGCTCCTTAGATGGATGCCAATCCACACCATGAATATCAACAAAGTCATGAGTTAAGCGTTGGCTTTGTCCTGTTTTTACATCAATTAAAAACAGCGCTTTTTGATTGTTTTTAACATTACGTGTAACCACAACTCGCTGTGCATCAGGCGAAAACGACACAGACTCATATACAGTGCCGCAATCATCATTACAAGGAATAACGGTTTCTTTTGTTTGTTTTGCCTGTAAATCAAGCAGTTTGATACGAGTGACATAGTCACCAGACTCGCTAGTGTGATCAGCAATGTAGGCTAAGGTTTTACCATCACTACTGATATCAAGATCAGGCGCATAGTTATTACTGCACTGCCCTAGCACGACACTAGTGGCGTTTATCAAAGACAGTTTTACAATTTCACAAACATCAGAGGCCGTGCGGTAATAGTACAAAGTATTGGCATCGGGGCTAAACACTGAGCGTCCTTCGGTAAACGGTGAGTCTGTTAATTGCTTTGCTGGGTGCTCAGGAAAATGTAAATCCCGTAAATATAGATTATTTTGTTTACCAAGCTGTCGCCATGAATACACCAAATAGTGTTGGTCATTAGAAATTGAAGGATAAATCTCACGACCGGGGCTTGCCGTCACGCTTTCGATGCTATTAAGCGGTAGCACAAAGCTTGTATTTGTTTGCTTAGCAGGCGAAGAGAACAACCAATACATCACCACCAAGCTAATGACACACAAAGCCACAAACAGCTGGCGAATTTGCGCCCCTGTTACACTAAAGCCTATAGGGTTTTCTTTATCCGCTGCGTCTATTGGCTCGGGCTTTAACAAAACGCGATAACCCGTTTTACGTAATGTCTCTATGTAAGTTTGTTCTGGATCGAGTTCTTTGAATGCTTTTCGTAAATGCCAAATTGCATTTGTTAGGGCTTTTTCACCCACGTAAAAATTGCCTTCCCATACATGATTGATGAGCTCTTCACGGGTGATTGGTTCGGGGTATCGCGCCACTAAGCAAGCTAACAGCTCAATAAACTTAGGCTGCAAAAGCTGTTCACTGCCATTACAGATCAGTTTATTTTCGAGCGGGTTAACAATGCATGAGCCCAGCTGATAAGCGCGATTAAATGTTTCCATTAACTCTAAATAAAACCCCATTTTAGAAGTACAGCAGTATAAAGCCCTAACAATTTATCTTAAAAATGGCCCTTTCACCAGCTTTAACGTTGCAAAACAGTTAACAACACCAACCATGCAAACAACTGATTTATAAAGAATAGATATTCAATAGATGTAAAATAGAGACATAAACGAGCCACCTAATATTGTAGTTAAGTTCACATTTCTATAAATATTTTCACGTCAATACCGACCAACCAGAGTGCTGCTCACTGTATATTTTAACTGCCCTTAAAAGAGCATCACTCTGGTTCCAAAAACTAAAAATAAAACAACTAGGAACGCCTGTGAGAAATCTACTAACCAAACCTTGTGCTATTGCACTTGCTGTTGCCAGTGGTTTTAGCCAACATGCATTTGCCAATGAGGCTGAGATTGCCCGCACTGCCAACACCACCCCAACAGCCAATGAACAAACTGAAGAGCCGGAAAAAATCGTTGTAACGGGTTCACGTATTAAACGCGATAGCTTTTCAATTCCGACACCGCTGGTCACAATGGACCGTGAAGCCATTGCCGATACAGGTTTAACCAACTTATCTGATATTTTGGTTGATAACATGCCTGCTCTTAGCGAGAGCATAGGTAATACCACCAGCCAATCAAGTGTTTCAGCGACCGGTTTATCGACGGTTCAACTTCGAGATTTAGGCGCAAACCGTACCCTCACACTGATTGATGGTCGTCGTGTTGTTTCTAATAGCTATAGCGGCAACTATGTAAGTTTAAATACCATTCCGAGCGGCATGGTTGAGCGCGTTGAAATAATCAGTGGTGGCGCATCTGCAACCTATGGTGCCGATGCTGTAGCAGGTGTAGTGAATATCATCACCCAATCAAAAAAAGAAGGCTTTGATTTTAAAGCGAACACAGGTGAAACCACCGATGGCGGCGGTAAAGAGTTTACCCTTGATTTAAACTACGGCAGCTCGTTTGCTGACGAACGTGGTTATGCTTACTTCAGTGCCAACTGGGACCGTGATTTCGGTATGAGCTATTACGACCGTAAACGCGCGCAAGTAGAAGACGCTTATCGCTATGATGATGAGCAGATGTGTAACCAAATGCTGACTAAAGATGGTTATCAGTGTATGCGCGATATCACACAAGCTGATTGGGTGAGTAAGAGCGACGGTATTCCGGGCGGTGTGTTCTTAGAAAATAGTAACAACGACACTCAGTTTTGGTATGACGGTCAAACTCTACGTGATGATTGGAAAGACAACGAAGAAATTTACGGTGTGAATTCAAATCAATACGTGATGCTTGATGTTCCAAGCGATAACGTTTCAGCGGCAGTGAAAATCGATTACGACTTAACTGACGATGTAATGTTCTACGCACAAGTACAATACAGTGAAAGCGGTTCGTTTAACGATAAGTCACCTGAAGATGAATACGAAGGTGCCTATGTACCACGTTACGACCCTACCACTGGCGAGCCCCTTGCAGATGTGGCACCGGGTTATATCCCAATCGACAACCCATATGTGCCACAAGAAATCCTTGATGCTAACCCATATAAAAATCGCATTTATTGGGATCGCCGCTTCAGTGAAGTGGGTAATATCAGCACCGATAATACCCGTAAAACGATTCGTAGCTGGGCAGGTCTTCAAGGCACCCTATTTAACGGCGAGTGGGACTGGGATCTATCAGCAAGTTATGGTCGTTTCACCCAGCACCAAGTTCGTAGCAATGAGTTAAATACCGTAAAACTTAATCAAGCTTTGCAAGCTGAACAGTTAGCAGATGGCACCATTCAATGTATTGATGAAGCAGCTCGCGCAGAGGGCTGTGTACCAATTAACCTATTTGGTGAAGGCTCTGTCACCGAGGAAATGGCTGCTTGGATCCGCACCAACCCAATTATTGATACTGAAATAAAACAATATGGCGTGGTTGGCTACATCACAGGTGACTTATTTGAATTACCAGCTGGCTCCGTATCTGCTGTATTTGGTGGTGAATACCGTAAAGATAGTCAGGACCTTTCAACCAGCGACGATATGAAAGGCGGCGGCATTACCTTTAACTATGTACCAAATTTTTATGGTGAAGTTGAAGTCTATGAAGCCTTTGCAGAACTTGCAATCCCGCTGTTAAAAGATGCCCCTTTAGCAAAAAGCCTAAGCGCAGAAACCTCATTACGTTTAGCAAATTACAGCATGGATAATGTGGATACCGTTGCCAGCTACAAGCTAGGCGTATTTTGGGAGCCAGTCGAAGGCTATGCATTTAGAGCAAACTACGCCCGTGCTCAACGTGCGCCAACAATCACAGAGCTAATGTCACCACCGCGTGGCGATTACGACAGCTATGATGATATTTGTGACGGTTTAACGGCAACATCAACCAAACCTGGTCACGATAACTGCCGCAAAGAGCCTACGTTAGCTTCGCAGCTTGCTGCTGATCCAGACTTTGAATTTAGCGATGAGAACAACAGCTACTCACCGGGGACTGGTAACGAAAATCTAAAAGAGGAAACCGCAGATACTTACACCTTTGGTATCACCGTCGCTCCAGCATTTTTAGAAAACTTTAATCTTGCCGTTGATTACTACGATATTGCCATTGTTGATGCGATTTCGCAGATCAGTAATGAAAACATCATGCGTGAGTGCTACAACTCTGAAGCTGCATGGGGCGAAGACAACGTATTTTGTAATGACATTACCCGTAACAGCGAAGGTAATATTATTAAAATCTTACAACGTCAATATAACCTCGATGAGCTCACTGCTCGCGGTTACGATGTAGTTGCACAGTACAAACTCGATTTAGATAACCTAGGTCAGTTATCGTTTAAACTAGATTACAACCATGTAATCGAAAACTCGCAAACCTATGAAGGGCTTGATGGCAGCTTAGTGACTAGCCACTACGCAGGTTACGGTAGCAGCAAAGATAAAGCTTCGATGTCAGTAACATGGCGAAACGACAACTTACGTATTCGCTGGCGCACTAATTACTTAGGTTCATTCATTGCAAGCCAAAGTCTTGAAGAAGATTACCAAGAGTATGTTGCCGAAAACGATGCTCGCTGTGAGGCTGGTGAAGATACATGTATCAGTAACCCAGAGAAACTTGCCTACCAAGATTATGGCTCGTTCTTAAAACACAGCATTTCAGCGTCTTACACCATGTCACTGAGTGAGCAGAGCCAACTGCGCGTATTCGGTGGTGTAAATAACGTGTTCGATAATAAAGGGGATTTCTACCCTTCAGGACGCGGTAATTACTATAGCGCATACGGCGGTGGTGCAGGTCGCTACGTGTATGTAGGTGCTCAATATAGCTTTTAAGCACATATGAAGATCCCCAGCTAGGCTGACAACAAAGGCGCATTTTTAATGCGCCTTTTATCTTTTCGAATTCTACCAGTTTTGCATCTCAACTAATCGAGACTCGGTACGCGCATACTCAAATGCCAGCTTTTGACCTTGATATAAATCGCTAATTCCCATCTTGGCCGAAATCACCAGTAATCGGCTGCGATCATAAAACTCATCAACCAAAGCAATAAAGCGCCGCGCTTCATCATCTAAAAAGTGTTCTTGTAAATCCTGCTTTTCTCGCTGATAGCTATCTTCAATGCCATGCACAATTTGTTTGCCCGTGGCTCCGCACCCCATGACCGGCACATTGACTAAATAAACGCGCTGAAAACGCTCTGCCAAATAAATATAATCCGCGGTGCTTCTGGGTCCTGAGCAAAGCGCCATAAAATCAAACATAATGGCGTCTTGAGCGAGCAAGATACAGCTAAGCTTGCGATGGCAAACTTCTATCGTTGTTTGCTTTTGTACCGCTTGCTCTTGCTTTAAAAAGCGCTCTGTTAGCGCCTCTTTGTTATCAATAAAATAGTGTTCGGTTTGTTTGCCAAAGCGAAAACGATGATCTTTGTCGCCTTCGACACTCAAAATATGGCAATGCTCATTTAATAAATCGATAGTGGGTAAAAATCGTGCTCGCTGTAAACCGTTACGATACAACTGCTCCGGTTGGCAGTTTGAGGTCGCCACTAACACCACTTGCTGCTCAAACAAGGCGTTGAATAAGCCACCTAAGATCATGGCATCGCCAATATCAGACACAAAAAACTCATCAAAACAAATCAAGCGAATGTGCTCTGCCCACTCCTTAGCAATCACCGTCAGCGGGTTTTTCTGCCCTTGCAGCTGAGTCAAACGCTCATGCACTTGCTTCATAAAATGGTGAAAGTGCAAACGCTGCTTAGCCTCAATATTAACAAGCTTAAAAAACACGTCCATTAACATGGATTTACCACGCCCTACTGGGCCATATAAATAAACCCCTTTTACTGGCTTTGCGCTTTGCCACCAATGGCTTGGTGAAGCCAGTTCGGTGGCTAGTTTATCAAGAGCATTAATCGCTGTGCGCTGGGCATGGTCTTCTTGCAAATCACCTTTGGCTATTTGCGCTTGGTAATACTGTAATATTTGTCCTTGCTGTACTGTCATAGGTAACTAGTATCCGCTATACTCGCCGCCATTGTAGCCGACTAAAAATGTGATCCCAATGAAATTTCCATGCCGTTTAGATAAATTTATCAGCCATATTGCCGAGTTACCTCGCAGTAAAACCAAAGCAGGTATCAAACGTAAATACGCCACCGTTAATGGCGAGGTGATCACCTCATTTGACTATTCTGTCAACCAAGATGACGACGTGCGCTGGCAAGGCGAGCCTCTGGTATTTTTAGGTAAGCGCTACTACATGCTTAATAAGCCTGCGGGCTATGTATGTGCCAACAAAGATGACCTTCACCCAACGGTATTTGATTTACTTGATGAACCAAATATGAGCGACTTTCATGTTGCTGGTCGCTTAGATATCGATACCACAGGGTTAGTGATCATCACCAATGATGGCGACTGGTCACATAAAATTACAGCACCAAAGCACAACAAATTCAAAACATATTTAGTTGAAATTCAAGACACTATTGATGATGAAGCGATTGCAGCGTTAGAGCAAGGGGTGCAATTGCACAACGAAAAAGAGCTCACTCGCCCTGCGATTGTTGAAAAACTTGCAAGCTACAGCTTACGTCTTTCAATTTGCGAAGGTAAATACCATCAAGTTAAGCGAATGCTTGCGGCTGTAGGTAATAAAGTTGTTGAATTACATCGTGAAAAAATAGCTGATATCACCCTTGATGAAAACCTTGCAAGCGGTGAATATCGTGCCCTAACAGAAGCCGAACTGAAGCTCTAAATAGGTACTTGAGTAAAAATCATGATAACGCTGTCATTTTTCCTTAATAAAACCAGATAAACGTGGTAGAAGTTAACAGGGGAAATAATAAAGGAGGCTGACTGTGTTATCAGGATTAGCTTTAAAAACAAAAATCACCTTATTTGCTATTGCTATGTTTATTGCGTTATCTGCGATAGCGTTACTCGGCTTACAATCTTTACGCCATGCCAGCGAAAGCGACAACATCGCGCGTATCAACCAGCTCATGAAGAGCACCACTAATATTGTTGAGCAATTTGAGTTGATGGTTAAAAACAATCAACTCGAAGAAGCACAGGCAAAAAAACTCGCTATTCAGGTACTTCGAGAAAATAAATACCACGACTCAGAATATGTGTATGTCGTCGACAACAACTTAGATTTTGTCGCCACGCCGCACGACCCTGAACTGCACGGCACCAGCTTTAACGACTTTAAAGATGCCAGCGGCAACAGCATCGGCCGTATGGTCGAAAAGCTAGTAGGCAACACAACCAATAAAATCATCACCTATCACTGGGATTCGGTGCGTAATGGGGAAACCGTTGATCTAACTTCTGTCGTGCAAAAAACACCGCTGTTTGGCTGGTATGTTGGTACAGGCATTAGCGCCAAAGAAGTTGATGAACGTTATTGGAATACTGCAAAGTGGTTGCTGGGCTTATCTATGCTTATAGCCATTGCGCTAACTTTTGCCATTGCTCGCTTTGGCTCATCGCTCACCAATGCCTTGGGCGGCGAAATTGACGAAGTAATTGGTATTGTTAAAAACGTCTCTCGCGGCAACTTAAACTCACATATTCGCCAAGATGCTCCACCTGAGAGCATTATTGCTGCCATGCATTACATGCAGCAAGGTTTACGTGGCGTTGTTGGCGGCATTAAAGGTGTTACAGATAGCTTAAAAAACCAAAGTGTCGATAACGAATATCGCTCTGTTGAGCTCGATAAACTGACTCGTAGCCTAAACGAAGAAACACAAATGGTTGCTTCTGCTATCACCGAGTTAACAGCCTCAGCACAAACCGTTGTAGAACATGCTGAGCAAGCGGCTTACTCAGTGCAAGAAGCTGAGCAGCAAGGTCAAAGTGCTAGCCACTTAACCAGCGAGGCTGCTGATACCATCGCGCTTTTAGAGCAGCAAATTGACAGCGCTGGTAATAACATTCAAGTACTTGATGATGAAGTAAATAACATCGCAAATGTACTTACCGTTATTCAAGGTATTGCCGAACAAACGAACTTACTTGCGCTTAACGCGGCGATAGAAGCTGCCCGTGCAGGTGAGCAAGGACGAGGCTTTGCTGTAGTCGCTGATGAAGTTCGCGGGCTTGCCCAGCGCACACAAACCAGCACTGAAGAAATCCGCAATATGATTGGCAAACTGCAGGCTGCAACCCAAGATGCCAAATCATCTGTTTCGCTTAGTATTAGTACCAGCGAACAAACCGTTGAAAAGTCGACTAAAGCCAATGAAGAACTAAAACGGGTTGCCAGCTCACTCAGCGCAATTGCACAAATGAGCCATCAAATAGCCATTGCTGCAAAAGAACAGCTTGATGCTGGTGAAGACACCGCCAAGCGCATCGTAACTATCTCCGACACGGCTTCACAAACGGCTAATGTATCTAATCAGGCTCATACTGCAACCGATTTGATCAAAGGCCTTACTAGCGATTTAGAAACTGAAACCGCTAAGTTTAGCTAATTCAAACAAGTAAAAACGAAAAAGCCCAGCAACTGCTGGGCTTTCTCGTTTTAAATTCGTATTAAGACTTTATTTGTACCAAATCAAAATCGGCCATCCCCGGCACCATTTGTTGTAATCGTGATTCGGTGACATCTAACGAGTTCAAGCACTCACAGTACTCTGAGGCCTTCATCTCTAATTGCTCTGCTTTCTTTTGCAGTGATTTATCAATTTCTTTTGAGATGATATCCATACGCTGCCCCATATCATTGATACGGTCTTCGATGTTACCTTCGCGCGATTTAAAAGCATCGCCTAGCGAAACTAAAATAGCGCCAAGTGAACCGTGGACTGCAGAGTGAATTTTTTGGCTGATTTCTTTGGTAAAAAAGTCATCGATTTTCGACAGCGACTGCGGGGCAATAAAGAAAAAGTCATCACCACGCTTAAATTTATCCATCAGTGCACGCTCAACATATTGCAGCTGAGTTTTTAGCACTTCAGGCTCTTTGTCTGACATACCCTCAACAACTTGCTCGATGGCACTTAAACCAAGGTTTACACCATCGGTCGCCAGGTCAACAAGTTCAGGGACGGTTTGCCTAATGCCTCGACTGAACTGCTCCACAACTTTGCTTTCTTCAGGGCTTAAATCAACCCAATAACCTCGTATAAACAATTGGTTATCGTTGTTGATCTGTACGCGAGTTTGACCTTTATCAACAATACGAATGACATCATCAGTGATGATCAAGCCATGGCTTAGCTCTACATCGCATTGTTTTTTTTCTAGGGTTGCGTAGCTGGAAAAGCTAGAGAATGTAATGGCCGCTGCTAACAACGAGCGAGAAAAGAACGCCATATACACCTCAAAAAGACAAAAAAGGAAGGCCGCTAGATTAGCAAATATCCAATTTTATGCAAGTAAAACGCCTAGCTATGCTAGGCGTCTTAAAAGAAAGGTGGATTAAATTGGTGAGCCCGGTGGCATTGGCAACACTTTAAAGTTTGCAGGCCATTCACCGCTTTCTAAAAAGTGACTGATTTGCTCGCTTAAATATTGCTTAAATGCACTGTTACCAACGGATGCACTGCCTAGCATTGATTCTTGCTGGTAACTCTTTGCAAGTTTAGCTAAGTAGTAACGTAACTGAGCTTGTACTTCGGGTGCCACCTCATTGCTTGCCACTAAATCAGCAAACTGTTTCGCCGTTAAAAGCTGCACACGTTGACTAATTTTACCAGCCATACCTGAAGCAATTTTTTGCTCGAAAACTTGCTGATAAGTTTGTGCTAATAGCGCATCTAAACCATAAAATGCATCGCTTCGTGCTTGCTGCTGCGCTAAACGGTTAATGCGTTGGCTATTAAAAAGTAGGCTCAAGGTATGTGCTGCAGCAACCTCTGGCAGTGCCATCGCATCAAGCGTGAGGCCTGTGCGGCCAACAATGCTCTCCCGTGATTTTGATTCACCATATGCTTTTGGTGGAATAAGTGCTAATACCAACTCAGGTAAAACAAGGTTCTCAGCTTTTAGTGTCGCAAGCACTGCATCGGCTGCTGCTTGTTGTGTTTGCTTTGTAACAACCTGCGCCCCTTTTGGTTGTGAGCCATCGCGTACTTCGTATTCGTAATTTACACCGGCAATTAATTTAACCGCCGCTTCAACTTGATAGCGATGGAACAAATAAAGCGGCACCAGCATTTCTTCTAATTGCGATAAAGCAGTGCCTGTTTTGATGTTTTCGATACCAAAGCTCGTCAGTGCTTGTTTACGAACATCAAGTACACGCATTAGCTCATCACTTGGTGAACTGCCGTTATCCCATAAATGCCCTGTTGGGTGAGCACCACCTTGAGCGCGGGCATCACTGTCTGAAATAAATTCCAGCCCTTTGCTTTTGTTTTCAGCTAAAATTGCGGCCAATTGCTGTGCTTCATCTTGATTAGTGAAATCACTATAACCATATTTAATAACTTGGGTGTCCCACACACCCATACCAGCAGCATAGCCTCGGCTTACATCTAATTTACCTTGCTCATCAAAGCTCAGTAGTGGGTGTGGATAATCCATTACAGAGGCTCTGTCTGCCACTGACGCTGCAAAGTTATGCGAAATACCTAAAGTATGCCCTACTTCATGAGCGCTTAATTGACGAATACGATCAAGTGCCATGGCTTGTAAACGCTTAGCCACTTCATTGCCTTCAAAATAGGGAGCTGCTAATGCTTCTGCAATTAGGATATCTTGACGTACGCGAAGTGAACCCAGTGTCACATGGCCTTTGATAATTTCGCCAGTTCGAGGGTCAATCACTGAGCTTCCATATGACCAACCACGTGTTGCACGGTGCACCCATTGAATTACGTTGTAGCGAATATCCATAGGGTCGGCATCATCAGGGAGCACTTTAACGATAAATGCGTTCTTATAACCTGCTTCATTAAAGGCATCATTCCACCATTTAGCCCCATCAAGTAACGCTGTTTTAACTGGCTCGGGTACGCCCGGATCTAAGTAATAAACAATCGGCTCAACGGGCTCGCTGATTGGCAAGCTCGGATCTTTTTTCGCTAAACGATGACGCGGGATGTAACGCACATACATAGACTCGCCCAGCGCTGCCGCATAATCTTTGTGCTCAATGCTCCAAAAACCTGCTTGCGGGTGGAACTTGCGCGGGGTGTAATTATCATCAGGTAATTCAATTAATGAGTGATGCATATGTACTGTCAGTGCGTAAGGGTCTGCACTCACTTGGCGTACATACTCTCCTGGGTTATTACCTTGAAAAGTAAGCACGGCTTCTAATTCAGTATTTTTTTCAAACGCTTTTGAGCGCGCTAAATATACCGCACTGCGGTTGCTATCTAAGTTAAAGCCTCCCTGCCCGGTTGCCAATAAACGACGGCTTACACCATGAACATCGCTTAATAAATAAGGGGTGTAATCCACGAGTACCGCAGTGTCTGACTGAGCTACAACGCTAAAACCCGCTAAAATACTCGATGCGAATGCCTCTTTAATACTTTGTTGTTCCGCAAGGTTATTAGTATTAGCGCGGTAATAAGTATTGATAGCTCTTAGCATCACCTTATCGCCAAAACGCTCAAACTGTACTAAATGTGTGTCACCTAACTGACCGCGATCTAAGCCAATATCATTTGAACCAACACCGTAAGGTAGGCTTTGTTGTAGTAAAAATTGTTGCTCGAGTTTATCCACCTCAAGATACAATTTGCCGTTTTCTGTGTCGTAGTAAAATGAAAAATAGCCTGAAAAATGAGTCATTTTTTCAGTAAAATCATTTATAGACTTAATTGCTGCGTGTGCTTGAGTTATCATAGTAAGTAGCACAGCTAAGAGCAGATATCGTAGTAATGGTATTTTTTGCATAATCTTATCTTTGTTATTCGCGTTTTAAATACTGTATAGGTATTAAGCAGTATAAAGTACCGTTTATAAAAATCAGCTATTTAAGACGAAATTCAGCGCTTGCTAAGACATTCTCTCTCACACTAAAAATGTCTGGCTACAACGTTATCAGGAAAATAGAATGCGTAGACTCCCACCGGTATTGTTAGAAGATGGTTGCCCTCGTGAACTGATCTCATTGATCAGAACGGTACTTGCGGCATGTAAAGAAATTTCATTTCGTGTTGGTCAAGGCGCCCTATCTGGCGTATTAGGCTCAACCCTAGACGAAAACATTCAGGGTGAAACACAGAAAAAACTCGATGTTCTAACTAACCAACTTTTAAAAGATATTTTATTAGAATCGGGCTACGTAAAAGCCATTGCCTCTGAAGAAGAAGACTTCACCGTTGCGGGTAATCCAGATGCCAACTACATTGTTGCATTCGACCCACTTGATGGCTCATCAAATACTGATATCAACTCACTCGTTGGTACGATTTTCTCAATTATGGCGGCGCCTGAAGGGGCTGATCCGGCTGATCCTAGTATTTTTATGCAACCGGGTAAAAACCAAGTTGCAGCGGGTTATGTATTATATGGCCCATCTACCGTGCTGGCGTTAACAACCGGCAAAGGCACACGCTTTTTCACCTTAGATAAAACGCACGGTACCTTCTTATTAACGCAAGATTTTGCAAGCGTACCTGAAGAAACGAGCGAATTTGCAATCAATGCTTCAAACCAACGTCATTGGCAACCAGCGATGCAAAATTACATCAATGACCTAATTGCTGGTGACACAGGCCCACGTGGTCGTAACTTTAACATGCGCTGGATTGCTGCAATGGTCGGTGATGTGCACCGTGTATTATGTCGTGGTGGTATTTTTACTTACCCAACCGACACGAAAGATCCAAATAAACCGAACAAATTACGTTTACTATACGAAGCAAACCCAATGGCAATGTTAATTGAACAGGCTGGCGGTATTGCCTCAACAGGCACTGAGCGCATCATGGACATTCAACCCGATGCAATTCACCAACGTGTTGCGGTGATCTTAGGCTCGAAGAACGAAGTGGAAACGTGCTTAAGCTATCATAAGTAGTAAAGATTAAGATTTTTATACGTCTGCAAAAAACGCGATGTGCTTTCACATCGCGTTTTTTATGCTAACTACAACAAGCCGAAATAAAGAGAGTCCGACTCGTTAGCATATACTCGAAAACCTGCACTAGCATTGTGTATGCGCTCATACTCCTTTAAAATAGCGCCCTTGCATATCATCGAGGCTGGCTGTGTTACTCAATTATAATCCCCCAATGACACCTTATTTAAGTATTGTTTATCAAGACGATGATTTACTTATTGTGAATAAACCAAGTGGTTTACTTACTGTGCCGGGAAAAGATCCGAAACACGCCGATTGTCTTATTTCACGCGTTAATCGTGTATTTCCAACTGCGAAAATTGTTCATCGCTTAGATATGGCAACCTCTGGCATTATTTGCTTAGCCATGCACAAAGAAGCGCATCGTAATTTAAGTATTCAATTTCAAGATAGAAAAACCGCGAAACGCTACATTGCTCGTGTATTTGGTAAGCTTGATCAACAAACAGGATCGGTAGATTTGCCACTTATTTGTGATTGGCCGAACCGCCCAAAGCAAATGGTTGATCACGACAATGGCAAACCGTCATTGACCCACTTTAAAGTACTTGAGCGTGAACAGAGTTCAACTCGTGTCGAGCTGACCCCTATCACTGGGCGTTCTCACCAACTACGTGTGCACATGCTGTCATTAGGTCACCCTATTTTAGGCGATAAGTTGTATGCGCATCCCGAGGCATTTGCCATGGCTCCTCGCTTACAACTGCATGCCGAAATGCTAACTTTAGCTCACCCAGTCAGCGGCGAAACACTGATTTTTGAAGCTGCTCCTGAGTTTTAAGACAATTCGCTAAATATTTAATAAAGACTGCCGATAGTTAATTAATCACTGATTTAATTAAAGACTCAGGTAATATCGGCATGAATTTAAAACCCGCACATCGCTTAGCTTACGCAGCCTGTTTTGCGTTGATGGGCAATGTGAATGCTGCCGATTTTATTAAACCGACCCCTTGGTCAAGTTTGGTTACTAACGATATTCAACGCTTTTTACCAAGTGATGAAGTACGTACTCTGCTTGCCGGTGAAGATGAGTTCATTAGCTTATATCGTCAATCGATGGCAGCAAGCCAACGCGGGATTGTGCTCATTATTCCTGATTGGCAGCACCTACCCACTAATAATGCCGGTATTAACTTTTTGCGTAAGCAGTTAAACGAAATTGGCTATGCAACCCTTGCCATGACCATGCCTGACATTGATTGGCACCCTGCTGATATGGCAACGCCTAAGCCATCAGAAAGCTCTAAAACTGAATCTACGACACAAAGTGATGAGCAAGCAGTTCCTGCTCCACTAGCCGAAACACAACAAGCGCCTCACTTTGTTACAGGTGAACCTAATATTAGTGAAGCCGTGCTTGATGATTATAAATTAAAGCTAATTGCCAGATTCAATGCCTTGTATAACAGTGCAATGGACGAAGGCGGCAACATTATTGTAGTAGCTCAAGGTGCCAGTGCGGGGCTATTGATTGAGCATTATGCTAGCTTTCCAAATAACGAATTAAACGCATTTATTAGCCTAGGAAGTTATTTACCTAACAGTGTTCGAAACCAGCATCTCAATGCCACGCTTTCGACTATCAGCCCACCGTTACTGGATATTTTTTATAGTGAGGGTAACCCTGACACACTGCAAAGTGTAAAAGACAGAAAACGCTGGGTAAGAAAACACGCTAAATATGACTACCGACAAAGAGAGTTATTTGGTGTTCCTTCAGAGCCTGAGCAGCATCAGCGGCTGCTCAAAGAAGTAGACGGCTTTTTACGCCGCCTTTTTTAAATACTCGTAAGCCGCTTGAATATCTTGGCTTTTCTTTACTGCAACTTCCATCATATGTTTTGGTAGACCTTGTGATACCAGCTTATCGGGGTGATGTTGAGCCATGAGTTTTCGATAAGCTACTTTTATATCTCGTGCCGATGCATCACTGTTTAAGCCTAAAAGCGCTAATGCTTGGGCGCGATTCATAGCATTATTAGGTGGCACACGATGACCACGTTCTTCTCTATGGGTGCTACGATTTTGCTGGCTTTGTTGACGCTGCTGTTCATAAAAACGTTGCTGTTGCTGGCGAAATGCAAATTCGGCTTGGTAGCGTTTTAATAAAATTGCAAACTGAGTACGCGATATACCTAACTGCTTGCTCACCTCTTGCAAAAGCTGCTTTTCTTGCTCTGCAAGGTGACCATCAGAAAAGGCCATTTGAATTTGTATTTCAAGGAATAGTTGCAATAGGTCATGACGTCGAGCAAAGCGCTCTTTAAAGTCATGAACCGTTTCTTTTAGTGAAAAGTCAGCTTCTTTACCGCTTCGAAAGGCATCTTGTGCTTCGCGACGCTCATCGCCTGAGAGCCCCATTTCGTCCATAAAGACACTGGCAGCACGAATATGCGTTTCACTAACACGGCCATTTGATTTGGCAATATGCCCCATCACTGCAAAACAGCTAGAAAAGAAAAGTGCTTGGCGTTCGTTAATATCATCGCCTTTAAACAAACCAGAGAAACCACCGGCTTTATCAAAATCTTGTTTTAAGCTGCGATCGAACATATGGCCTAGGTATAGGCCCAGTAAGGCTCCTATAAACTTGCCAAACATAAAGCCAAAACAAAAACCGAGTACTTTTCCCCACATAATCTGGCAAACCTCTGTTGTTATTACAAAGCGAAACGCTGATTGATTTCGTCGAGTCTGGCAGGTGTGCCAATGTCATCCCATTGACCTAAATAAAGTTCAGTCGAAACCTGATGCTCACTGAGCTTTTCTCGCAAAATAGGCCCAAGTGGACGAACACCAGTGCTGAGACCTTTAAAGAAATCAGCATGATAACGACTTATACCGGAAAAAGTATACTTTTGACTATCATGGCTTAGATGACTCAGCGCAAAATCACCATCAGGATTATGCGCAGGATTTTCAACAAGGACAATATGCGCCTCACCGACTTGCAGGTGCAACTGCATTAACGAAGTCACATCGTAATCAGTAAACACATCACCATTGATGACAATAAATTGCTCACCCAATAACGGCAATGCTTGAATGATACCACCAGCGGTTTCAAGCCCCCCAGCCTGCTCTTGGCTGTAAGTGATCGATACACCAAACTGCGAACCATCACCGAAATACTCTGTTATTTTGTCGCCCTGCCAGGCAAGGTTAATAACAATATCGGTAACCCCGGCTTGACGTAAGTTATTAATGTGATGCTCTAATAGTGGCTTGCCGTTAATCTTTAGCATCGGCTTTGGTTGCGTTTCGGTTAGCGGCATCATGCGTTTACCACGCCCTGCCGCTAGGATCATTGCTTTCATTTCGACTCTTTCGTTAAACGCTGCTTGGTCTGTGGAATAATTGTCTGCTCTATCCACTGACCAAGGGCTGTTAACTCTGGGTATTCTTTACTGACATTACTGATGTATGTAAGGGTTGGCAGCACATTATTCAAATAGCCAGACTTACCGTCACGTAATTTTAAGCGGCAAAATATGCCCGCAGCTTTTAAGTGACGCTGCACGCCGGTTAAGTCAAACCAACGTTTAAACATCGCAAATGAGGTGTCTTGCAATAGCTGCTGCTCGCTAAATTCGTCATAAGCGTAATGTAAAAGGTAGTCGAGTTCTTGCTCTGGTAGCTTGAAATAGCAATCCCTTAATAACGAAACAAGGTCATAACACACCGGCCCTTGTACGGCATCTTGATAATCGATGATTGCCCATTGCTGCCCTGTGCGCATAATATTGCGGCTATGGAAGTCTCGGTGCACCGTAACAATTGGTTGCTCAAGCGCATTATTAATTAATAACTCACAGGCTTGTTGCCACATTTGCTGCTCATCAGCAGAGAGTTGCTCACCAATAAAGTTATCGACTAACCAATCTCTAAAAATGCTTAGCTCAAATTGTAAAAAATCGCCATCAAATACTTTCATATATTGGGCAGGCGGGATTTGCGCCCACTGTGCACTTAACTTTATTAGATGTTTGTAGTGTAAAGTGCGGTCTTCGTCGCCCAGTAAATCAGCCAAATGAGTATTGCCTAAATCACTCAGCAAGAAGAAGCCTTGCTTTTCATCTGCCTGAAGAATTTTTGGTAATTTAAACCCATGCTGAGAAAATACTTTGTTAAGTTCTATATAAGGTGTGTTATCTAGTTTGTCTGGATCTGAGTCCATGACAATATAGCTTTGATCACCTGTATTTACACGGAAATAACGGCGAAAACTCGCATCCCCAGTGATGGCGGCTAATTGATATTCATCCTCTTTAAAGTGAGGATTTAAAAACTGCTGTAAACTTTTATAACGATTCATTTAGTAAGATATCTATTTTTCACTAAGTCAATTACTGTATTTGCCATTGTTTTCCTTTATTATGTCTAGCTTATATCCAACCAAAGAGCATTAAGGTCATTAAATGAGCAAAACCTGGGGCATAATGATGCTAAGCGTACTTAGCGCACCATCGTTCGCCGAAACTGAACTGACACACAATTTTTGTGGCACTTCAATGCAAACCAGAGCTTGGCAACCGCTCCCTGGCCTTGAACTTAATATGATCGATATCAAATCCGATGATATTGAACTATTGGGTACCCAAAGCGCAGAATTTACCGGTAATGTAGATATTAACACCCTAACGATGAATTTGTCCGCACAAAGTGCACTGATTGACAAACAACGTGGGTTACTTAATGCAACCGGCCCTATCGTTTATCGCGATAAAGTAAGCCAAATTAATAGCTCTGGGCTCAATGCGGATTTAAATAATTCTGAATTAAGCTTGCTTGGTGCTGATTATAAGCTCACCGACCAACTTGGTCATGGTGGCGCAGAAAAACTAACAGTCAACGAGTCTGGCCTAAACCTGATGAACGCAAGCTTTACTACCTGCCCCGGCGAAACACCGGTGTGGGCAATCGAAGCTGACGAAATTGACTTATCAAGTGAAGATGGCTGGGGCGAAACCCACAATACCGTATTACGAGTATTTGATACGCCCGTGCTTTATATTCCCTATTTTACGTTTCCGTTAGATGACCGCCGTAAATCAGGTTTATTAACACCTAATTTCTCAAGTTCTGGTCGCTACGGTATTGAAACTATCACTCCGTATTATTGGAATATTGCACCTAATTACGACGCCACCATTACGCCTCGCTATATGTCGAAGCGCGGCTTACAAATGATTGGTGAGTTTCGTTATTTAACTGAGCAAAACAACGGTCTCATTGCCGTTGAATACTTAGATAAAGATGATGAAGAGCCAAATGTTGACTCGCGTTATCTATTCCATTGGCAGCAGCAAAGCTACTTTGGTGAGAACTGGCGCGGTAATATCGATATTACTAACGTTAGTGATGATAACTACTTAACCGATTTAAATTCTGGTTATGCGACCCGTACAGACACTCAGTTATACCGCACAGGTTCACTCACCCACTTAGGTGACACTTGGCGTACTAATATCAAGTTGCAAAGTTTTGAAGTGCTTGGTGATCACCGCGAATCATACGCGGCGCTGCCACAAATTAGCTTTTCGCAAACTGATGCCTATAACTTTTATGGCGTTGATTTAACCTTAGATGGTGAGCTTAGCTACTTCACGAATGATGATGCCGTCATTGATGAAGCAAGCCGTGTTCACATAGAACCGAAAGCAAGTTTTGGTTATCAAGAATATGCCTGGTCGTTTTTATCTGAATTCAGTTTACTGCATACAGAATATAATCAGCATGGTGATTTAACAGGTACCGACTACGACGAAAAAGTCACCCGTACCCTGCCAAAAGTGCGATTATACAGCCAATTAAATTTTGAGCGTGATACTGCGTTTTTCTTTAAAGATGGTATTCAAACACTTGAACCACAAATTCAGTACTTGTACACCCCTAATAAAGACCAATCAAACATTGGCCTTTACGATACAACAAAATTACAAGACGACTTTTTTGGTTTATTTAGAGACCGTCGATTCTCAAGCATCGACCGCATTGCCACTGCGAACCAATTTACGTTAGGTGCGACAACTCGCCTGTTTAGCAGTGAAAACGAAGAAGTATTTAATTTCAGCGCTGGCCAAATATTCTATTTAAGTGATGATGCTAAACCTACATCACAAGGTATTAATGTTGATACTAACTACAATGCCTTGTTCGCAGCGCAAACCATGTTACATTGGCACCGTCGCTGGTATTTATCAGGTGGTATTCAATACGACACTGATGGTAAAGAAATTATTCAATCAAATATCACCTTAGATTATAAAGGTGACGATAAACAGCTCGTGCAATTGAACCATCGCTATGCAAATGATGTCTCAGGCAATACAATCGAGCAAGTTGGTCTATTTACCAGCATTCCGCTATCGCAAGATTGGCAGTTTGTTGGCAGCTATCACCGCGATTTAGAAAGTGGTCGTAGTATTGAGGTTTTCAGCGGTCTTCAGTATGAATCGTGCTGTTGGGCGTTTCAAATCACAGGCCGTCGTCAAATCGAAACTGATTTAAACCAGGCGATTGGTCAAGAGCAAGCAACCTTTGATACCAGTATTGGCTTCAATATCGTATTAAAAGGGCTTGGAAGTAAAAGCCGTTATGATGCACAAAAATTATTACAACAAGGTATTTTTGGCTATCGTAGACCGTATTTTCTTAATAACTAGTACCGCAGTACTATTAGCAAGAGTATTAGAAAAAGTATGAATTTAAAAAAATTATTTGCATCTGCATTATTAACAGTTGGCCTTTGCCAAAGCGTTTTCGCAAAACCTGTCGAAATCGACAAAGTCGTTGGTGTAGTTAACCAAGGTGTTATTTTACAAAGTGAAGTAGATACCATAATCAACCGAGTAAAAACTCAAGCTGCAGAGCAAGGTCAAGAATTACCTTCTGATGACACGCTTCGCATTCAAGCAATTGAACGTTTAGTTAACCAAACTCTGATGATGCAACTTGCTGAACGCATGGGCTTAGAAATCTCTGATTCTCAGTTAGACCAAACGCTAGAAAACATGGCGCGCGAGCAAGGTGGTTCAATCGCTGATTTACGCCGTACAATTGAAGCTGCAGGCGAGAGCTACCCAGCATACCGTGAAGAAATTCGTAAAGAGATCACCACGCAACAAGTTATGCGTGCGAACGTTGACCGTCGCATTTATATCAGCCCGCAAGAAATCGATAACCTTTTAAAAATTATGGAAACTCAAGGTAAAAGTGCCGAAGAGTACGATATTGGTCACATCCTGATTGATATTCCAAGTGATGCAACACCGGATGAAATCACCAGTGCTAAAACGCGTGCGGACAAAGTTATCGAATTTTTAAAAGAAGGCAAAGAATTTAAACGTATCGCTATTTCATCTTCTAGTGGTTCAAAAGCACTTGAAGGTGGTCAGCTTGGTTGGATGAGCATTAACGAAATGCCATCACTATTCGCTGAAGCGGTAAAAGGTCATAAAAAAGATGATATCGTTGGCCCGCTTCGCTCTGGCGCTGGTTTCCACATTATTAAAGTACAAGATGTTCGTGGCCGTCAAGTAGTTGAAACTACTGAAGTTCGTTCGCGTCATATCTTAGTTAAACCATCAATTATTTTAAGCGAAGAAAAAGCTCGTGACATGCTTAAAGGCTTTGCAAAAGACCTTCGAGAAGGTAAAGCTGACTTTGCTGAGCTTGCTAAAGAGTACTCTGAAGACCCAGGTTCTGCATTAAAAGGCGGTGAGTACGATTGGACAGACCCAAGTACTTATGTACCAGAGTTCAAAAATACTCTGCTTTCGCTAGAAAAAAATGAAATCAGCGAGCCGTTCAGAACACAGTTTGGTTGGCACATTGTACAGCTACTTGACAAGCGTGTAGCAGATAAAACAGAGCAAGCTAAGCGTAACCGCGCTCACCAACTACTGTTTAATCGTAAATTTAAAGAAGAAAGTTTCAACTGGCAGCAAGAAATGCGTGAGCAAGCACACGTTGACATTTTCCCAACAGAATAAAAATTATGACCATTAGAATTGCAATTACCCCAGGTGAGCCAGCCGGTATTGGCCCTGATTTACTTATCAAGTTAGCGCAGCACCAGTGGGATGCCCAACTGGTGGTGATTGCTGATGGTGCGCTGTTAAAACAGCGCGCCAAGTTGCTTGGCTTAGACATTAACTTAATTGACTTTGATGATAGCCAAACGCCTAGTATTGCGCCTGCTGGCAGTGTTTACTTACACCAAGTAGATTTAGGCACAGACGTTGAAGTAGGTGTACTAAATGACGCCAATGGTCAATATGTACTCGATACATTGCGTATCGCCAGTGAAAAAAATATGGACGGTACCTTTGCCGCAGTTGTTACAGGCCCAGTACATAAAGGAATTATCAACAAAGCAGGTATCTCATTCAGCGGTCACACTGAGTATTTTGCACAGCAATCGAATACTGCTGATGTCGTGATGTTGTTAGCAACCGAAGGCTTGCGCGTAGCACTTGTCACGACGCACATACCGCTTGCTTACGTATCGCGCGCAATCACCGTTGAGCGTTTAAGTAAAGTTGCCACTATTTTAAACCATGACTTGCAAACTAAGTTTGGTATTGAAAAACCACGTATCCTCGTCTGTGGCCTCAATCCACATGCTGGCGAAGATGGTCATTTAGGCACTGAAGAAATTGATACCATAGCGCCAACGTTAGAGCTGTTAAATAACCAAGGCATGAACTTAATTGGACCATTGCCTGCTGATACCCTTTTTCAAGATAAATACCTTTCGCAAGCAGATGCAGTGCTAGCAATGTATCACGATCAGGGATTACCTGTGCTAAAATACAAAGGTTTCGGCAATTCGGTCAACATCACCCTTGGCCTGCCATTTATTCGCACCTCAGTAGACCATGGTACGGCGCTCGATTTAGCCGGCACGGGTACTGCTGATGTAGGTAGTTTTGAATTAGCGATCCGCGAAGCAATTAAGCTCGCCCATGAAAAAGCACAGAATCAATGACAGATAAAGTACATTTAGGACACCGCGCACGTAAGCGTTTTGGTCAAAACTTTTTAAACGATGACATGATCATCGACAAAATCGTCACGGCTATCGATCCTAAACCTGAAGACAATTTAGTAGAAATCGGCCCGGGTCTTGGTGCAATCACTGAGCCAGTCGCTGATTTAAGTGGCCACCTAACTGTTGTTGAGCTAGATAAAGACTTAGCAGAACGTTTAACAAGCCACCCATTCTTAGGGCCAAAATTAACGGTGCATCAAGGCGATGCAATGAAGTTTGATTTTAGCACTCTGATCAAGTCTGACGAAAAATTAAAGATTTTTGGTAACTTACCTTATAACGTATCGACCCCACTGCTATTCCATTTATTTGAGTTCGCAGATAACGTTGAGCATATGCACTTTATGCTACAAAAAGAAGTGGTCAAGCGTATGGTAGCAGGCCCAGGCAGTAAAGCGTTTGGCCGTTTAAGTGTAATGACACAATATTACTGCCACGCAATGCCAGTAATTGATGTGCCACCAGAGTGTTTTAAGCCAGCTCCTAAAGTTGATTCAGCGGTTATTCGCTTGATCCCGAAAAAGCCAGAGCAACGCACAGCTAAAAGCACTAAACTTTTAAATACAGTATGTTTAGAAGCGTTTAATCAACGCCGTAAGACACTGCGTAACAGCTTAGCTAACTTGCTTACAGCTGAAGAGCTAACAGGTATCGGTATAGATATCACTCTTCGTGCAGAAAGCCTGTCTTTACAACAATTTATTGATATAGCTAATTGGATTTATGACAACAAGCAGTAATTTAGGTTCTCCAATTAAGGTGTCGGTTGAGACCTTCTATGTAGAAGGTCAATCAGAGCCTGAACAAGATAAATACGTTTTTGCTTACTCAATCACCATAAAAAACCACAGTTTATGTAGTGCTAAGCTTTTGAGTCGTTACTGGTTAATTACCGATGCCAATGGCAAAGAAGTGGAAGTACAAGGTGAAGGCGTTGTTGGTGAAACACCGACCATTGCCCCTGGTGAAAGTTACAAATACACCAGCGGTGCGGTACTTGATACCCCTGTAGGGACAATGCAAGGCCACTACACCATGCGCAACGAGTTTGGTACTGAATTTGAAGCACCAATCGAGGTGTTTCGTTTAGCCCGTCCAAACATTTTGCACTAGGTAACAATGGCTGACTACGCAATTGGTGACTTACAGGGCTGTTATAGTGAATTTGATACGCTTTTAAAACGTGTCGATTTTAACCCAAGCCAAGATCATCTCTACTTAGTCGGCGATATTGTCGCTCGAGGCCCTGATTCACTCGCCTGCCTCGAGCACCTTTATACAATGCAAGGCAGTGTCAGTATTACCCTTGGTAATCATGATTTACACCTTATTGCTTGTCATTATCTAAATAAACCAGCAAACCCAAAAGATAAACTTGCTGATGTTTTTGATAGCCCAAAACGCGCTGAATATATTCACTTTTTGCAACAGCAACCATTAGCCTTATGGCTTGAACGCTATGACATGCTCATAAGCCATGCTGGCTTAAACCCTAATTGGTCGATAAAAAAAGCACTAAAGCGTGCTCGCTTTGCAGAGCGTTGCTATCAAGGTGCTGATGCAAGCCATTACTTTGCCAATATGTATGACCCTCATCCATTAGCATGGCAATCAACATTACCTAACGAGGCTAAATTTCGTTATATCGTTAATTACTTCACGCGCATGCGCTTTGTTAATTTGCTTGGTGAACTCGATTTCAGTAACAAAACCAGCATTAGTGAAGATAGCTCAATAATCCCTTGGTTCGAGCATCCGAATATTAGTAAGCTCAAGCAACAGATCACATTTGGTCATTGGGCTGCTTTAGAAGGTAAAGTTAAAGCTAAAAATATTCACGCTCTCGACACCGGCTGTGTATGGGGAGGTGCTATGACACTCATGGAACTCAGCCAAAAAGGCTGTTTTGTCGAAAAATCCCACTCTTTTATCTAAATAAACTGAAAAATAGCTGAACATCTGTTAGATTTATAACAATTAAAGTTAATTTAATTTAAAGCTAATTAAATTTAAATACTTAACTAATTGGCAACCTTGCCGATAAGTGTTGATTAGTACTATTTTCTGGAATTACATATGAACTTGACCGTTAGACAGCGTATTTGGGGTGGCTTTATTGTTATTACGTTACTCCTGCTATTTATTGGTGGTAACTCGTTGATCAGAATTACCAACATTGATCAATCAACGCAGCGAGTTAATCAGCTGTCATTACCGGCTCTCGATAAAAGTTATGAGTTGCAGGTTGAATTCATTTTGATGAGTAAATCGGCACAAGCCAGCTTTTACACCACATCACAAGATGAGTTAGCGGCTCTTCGCAAGAATTTTACTGAACAGAAAAAGCGTTACGATAGCTCTTACCAAGAGCTACAGCAGATAGTGAGTAACGATCCTAAACTGAAACAAAGCAGCCAAGAAGTTGAACAAACTTATAAACGTTTTGCTAAATCTGTTGATAACCTTTTCGCAGATAAACAAACTCAGCTAGAACTGAATAAAACGCTACGCACGCAGCTTGAAAGTATCGAGATCAGCGCCGAAGATGCTAACTCAGTTGTGCTAGATATCATTGATATTGATGGCCTTGAAGAAAACCACTCACGTGCTTATCAAGCTGCCAACAACATGGAAAACAACTTCCAGTCAGTCGTCACTAATAGTACTGATATGTTAACGGTTAAAACCCTTAACACGTTAGATATTGTTAAAAACGAGCAAGTTTACTATTTGGAAGAAGTTGAACGAAGCCTTGGCCTTATTCGCCCAGCTATCATTGATAATAATGCTGACTTATATAATGACCTAAATGGTTATTTTGAAAGCCTTGCCAATAACGTGCGCGGCAACAACAGTTTATCTGCAAATAAAAAACGCCTAATTGATGCAATTGCACAAACTGAATCTGAACTAGCCAATGCAGAAAAATCAACGACCGAAGCCCTGAAACAACTTAAAGAGCTGGTTGATCAAGCAACTGTCCTTGCCTTTGACTTACAGCAAGATGTAAGCGGTAATGTATCAACGGCGACTATTTGGACTTGGATTGCCATGGTTATCGCGACTTTAATTGCTATTGCAGTAGCAGCGATTACAGTTAACCGTATTACTAAACCTCTATCTGAAGTTAATCGAATTCTTGATATTGTTGCTAGTGGTGACATGACTCAACGCCTAGATGATTCAGCTAAAGATGAGTTTGGTGAGTTATCACGAAGCTGTAATACACTCATCGAAAGTTTGCGTACGCTTATTCAAGGTATTATTTCTCGCTCTACACAGCTTGCTGCGGCTTCTGAGGAAACTTCAGCAATCACTGAAGAGTCAAGCCAGGCGATTCGTAATCAACAAGCACAAGTTGAACAAGCTGCAACTGCAACCACTGAAATGAGCAGTACATCACAAGCGGTAAGCAGCAGTGCTCAACAAGCGCTGAGTGAAATTAAAAACGCGGATAAAGAAGCAGACCGTGTTAAAGGTATTTCTTCACAAAATAAAGCAACCATTGAACAACTTGCCCGTGAAGTTGATGATGCATCACAAGTTATCAATCAACTACACAAAGACAGCGCATCAATTGGCGGTATCTTAGATGTTATTCGTGGCATTGCAGAGCAAACTAACCTACTTGCGCTTAATGCTGCAATTGAAGCTGCACGTGCTGGCGAACAAGGCCGAGGCTTCGCTGTTGTAGCTGACGAGGTTCGCTCTTTAGCAAGCAAGACTCAAGAGTCGACCCAAGAGATCCAAGCTATGATTGAATCACTTCAGGTTGGCGCTGAGGCTGCTGTATCGGCGATGTCGAAAGGTAAGCAACAAGCTGAGTCGTGTGTTGAGCAGTCAGACCTTGCCAACACAGCCCTTGATTCAATCACTGCAGCCGTTGCACAAGCTCATAATGTAAGTGAAGAGATCTCAACAGCCGCTCACGAACAGCAACAAGTATCACAAGAAATTAGCGAACGCTTAGAGTCGATTGTGGCAATTGCAGAGCAAACAGCTGAGGGCGCAAACCAAACCAATATTTCAAGTTCAGAAGTTGCTAAGTTAGCAGAAGAACTACGTTTATCGGTCGATGCGTTTAAAGTTTAAGAAGCTGTAAACGAGTTACGAGTTACGAGTTACGAGTTACGAGTTACGAGTTACGAGTTACGAGTTACGAGTTACGAGTTACGAGTTACGAGTTAACAAAGATAGAAGCCGTGTTTGTGAAAAAAAACACGGCTTTTTTGTATGTATTCATATCAATTCGCCTATCTTGTGAGCTGACTACACTTAATATTAGCCTGCCTCCCCTCCCAAATAGGCGCATTTTTTAATAGCAAATAATTACGTATTACAGCGAGTAGGAATTAATTTAGCGAAGCGTTTTTCAGGCATAAAAAAACCGCAACGAGTGCGGTTTCTTAAATTCTATTGGCTTTTAAATTAAAGACCTGCGCGGTCTTTAATAACAGCGATTAGTGGTGAACCACCGTGGCCGTTTGCTTCAGCCCATGCGATGTCTGCACCGTCTTCTAAAGAACTTTTAGATAGGTTCTTAACGATGTATTCACCTGTATCTGCTGCGCCGCTTTCGATTGCATGACGAAGCATGTTATTACCATTACACTGTACAGCATCAAAGATGTTACGGATTTTAACACGTGAGCTCTTAAGCTTATCACGTAAACGGTTTTTATCATCTGCTGCAATATACTCACAGATTGAAACCGCTAATTGATCATCAGCTTTTGCTGGTGCTGTATACGCAACTGACGCTGAAACAACAGCCGCTGCAAGTAACATATTTGGTAACTTCATCATATTTTGCCCTTATGTAATACTTTCTTCTTACCAAGATTGTGTAATATTGTACCAACTAATTAATTTTACCGCAATAATGTTACGAATTTTTGTACAGGGTTACAAACGTATACGAGTAAGGGTTTTTGTTATCAGGCTGATGCTGTTCTTGCTCGACAACTGTCCAATTAGCAACACTTTCGTAATCTGGGAACTGCGTATCACCGCTTACTTCAAGATCGATGAATGTTAAGTATAGTCGATCTGCCAGAGATAGAAATTGTTCGTAGATATTTCCGCCACCTATAATCATAACTTCTTCAACTTCAGCAACCAATGCCAGCGCAGCCTCTGGTGAAGTAACCACCTCAATCCCTTCTGCTGTGTAATCAGCGTTGCGCGTGATAATAATATTTTGACGTCCAGGTAAAGGGCGACCAATGGATTCAAACGTCTTACGGCCCATGATCACAGGCTTTGCCATAGTTACTTTTTTAAAGTGCTGTAGATCGGCGGGTAAATGCCATGGCATCTGGTTGTCTTGGCCTATTACTCGGTTATTTGCCATAGCAGCAATCATTGAAATTTTCACACTAAACCTTAATACTTTTTTCTTATTAATAAAAAAGGAGCGCATGGCTCCTTTTCAGTTTAAAATTTTATCGTTGGTAGATAACTTCTACATCGTAGTCATCATCATCCCAGTCGTCATCCCAATCATCATCATCTTGAGATGTTGCTTTCTGATGGTAAGTATCCCACTTAAATTCAACTTCTTCTTTCTCTTCTTCAGCGAATTTCTCTTTCGGCATACTATCAAGCAGCGCCATAATGTCATGACACAATGCTTGGGTATTTTGCTTGTTTGCAGCAGAAATACGGTAAACATTAACCTCTTCACCTAGCTCTTCGGCAATTTCATTACACAGGGCTTCGGCTTCATCTTCTGGCAATAAGTCGATTTTGTTAAATACTAACCAACGCGGCTTTTCAGCAAGTTTGGGGCTGTACTGGTGTAGCTCGTTAATAATCGCAAAGGCATTATCAACTGGGTTAGTACCATCAACTGGCATAATATCAATAATATGCAGTAATACACGACAACGTTCTAAGTGCTTTAAGAAGCGAATACCCAGACCCGCACCTTCTGAAGCGCCTTCAATCAGACCAGGAATATCTGCAATAACAAATGATTTATTCGCATCAGGGCGTACTACACCAAGGTTAGGAATAAGCGTTGTAAATGGGTAATCAGCCACTTTTGGTTTTGCCGCCGAAACACTACGGATAAATGTTGATTTACCAGCATTAGGTAAACCCAGCAAGCCAACATCAGCAAGTAGCATTAACTCAAGGCGTAAGCTGCGAACTTCACCAGGTGTACCTAGTGTCTTTTGACGTGGTGCACGGTTAGTACTTGATTTAAAACGTGCATTTCCCAAGCCATGGAAACCACCTTTCGCAACTACAATTTTTTGACCATGTTTAGTTAAATCACCTAGTGACTCTTCTGTATCAACGTCAGTGATACGCGTACCTACAGGTACTTTAAGCGTCAAATCAGCGCCCTTTTTACCTGTCATGTTACGGCTTTGGCCATTTGTACCGCGCTCTGCTTTATGAAAACGCTCAAATTGATAGTCAATTAAGGTATTTAAGTTTTCATCGGCTTGTAGATAAACGCTGCCGCCATCGCCGCCATCGCCGCCATCAGGACCGCCGTCTGGTACATATTTTTCACGTCGGAAAGATACGACACCGCTGCCGCCATCACCCGCGTCACAACGAATTTCTACTTCATCTACAAACTTCATGATTACTCACTTTAAGATTGGCTTGTTAATAACTCTATTATATACCTAAGCCCTTCTGATTGCAGGCTTAGCTTAGGTATATATTTATGCGCATTAGTATGCGCCTCAAAACAAAAAACCCCGCAAAGGCGGGGTTTTTCAAATATCGAGATGATTACTCAGCTACGATATTTACGTATTTACGGTTTAAAGGACCTTTCTGTTCGAATTGAACTTTACCATCTGCTTTTGCGAAGATAGTGTGGTCTTTACCGATACCTACGTTTGCACCAGCGTGGAACTTAGTACCACGTTGACGAACAATGATGCTACCCGCTAGAACTGATTCGCCACCAAAACGCTTAACACCTAGGCGTTTGCTTTCTGAATCGCGACCGTTACGAGTACTACCAGCTGCTTTTTTATGTGCCATTTCTCAGTACCTCTAAATTAAGCGCTAATGCCAGTGATTTTAACTTCAGTGAACCATTGACGATGGCCCATTTGCTTACGAGAATGCTTACGACGTCTAAATTTAACGATCTTAACTTTCTCACCGCGACCGTGTGAAACAACCTCAGCTGTTACTTTACCACCGTTTACGAACGGTACACCGATCTCGATTTTCTCACCATCAGCAACTAAAAGTACTGAATCAAATTCAACTGCTGCACCAGTTTCAACGTCTAATTTCTCAAGACGAATTGTTTGACCTTCAGTCACACGGTGCTGTTTACCACCACTTTGGAAAACCGCGTACATAATTAACTCCGTCTGTGCGCCCTCAAATCGACGCAACTAAAATATTCTTCAATAGGGCGCGAAGTTTACGCTAATGTGCAAAAACTAGCAAGCCTCTTTTTCGATAAAATGAATAAAAAATAGCTGCATTGAGAGCAATTCAATATTTTCCCCTATTCTATCCTAAAAACACCACATGCCAAGCGGTTTTTACGATCTCATGACAATTAAATTACGCCAATAATACAGACTTTGTGAATTCAAAAAGCTGATCACTTATTAATCAAGGTTATAAATTTATGTCAGCAAAATTGATCTGAAATAAAAAACTTTACAGTGTTTTTTTAATGAATCATCACAAAATATCGAGCAAGCGCTTTTTTTGTTGTACAATCAGCCCCGTATACCCATAAATATTGGCTCGGAGATCAATGGATATAAAAGCTATCCAGACGTTAATCGAAAATGAAATGGATGACGTCAATCAACTTATACACGCCCAAATGCGCTCAGATGTCGCATTGGTTAACCAACTCGGTTTATACATAGTAAACAGCGGTGGTAAGCGCGTTCGACCTATGTTGGCCATTTTAGCGGCAAAAGCACTCGGTTATGAGGGCAAAGACCATATTACGCTTGCTACTATCATCGAGTTTATTCATACCGCGACCTTATTGCATGACGACGTTGTCGACGAGTCACATTTACGCCGTGGTACACCAACAGCCAATGCTGAATTTGGTAATGCAGCGAGCGTTTTGGTGGGTGACTTTATCTATACACGTTCATTTCAGTTGATGGTTGGCCTAGGTAAAATGCCAATTATGCAAATTCTAGCTGATGCAACGAATGTCATCGCTGAAGGCGAAGTATTACAGCTAATGAACTGTAATGACCCAGACACGACAGAACAAAGCTACATGCAGGTTATTTACAGCAAAACGGCAAAATTGTTCGAAGCTGCAACTGGCCTTGCTGCAATTATTACCGAGCAAGATGAGCAAACCCTTGAAGCATTAAACTTATACGGTATGCATCTTGGCACGGCATTTCAATTAGTGGATGATGTACTTGATTACAACGCCGATGCTGAGCAACTTGGTAAAAACATTGGCGATGATTTAGCTGAAGGTAAACCTACCCTACCGCTTATCTACGCAATGCAAAAAGGCACCCCAGAGCAAGTGAAGCTAATTAGAGACGCTATTGAGCTTGGCAATGGTATGGATCACTTAGAGAGCATTCTAGCAGCATTAGCTGATACTAAAGCGCTTGAGTTTGCAATGCAAAAAGCTGAGCAAGAAGCTGACAAAGCGATTGCTTGCATTGCTTTCTTACCAGACACACCGTACAAACAAGCATTAGAGAGTTTGGCACGCATCGCCGTTGCCCGCGATCATTAAACGCTATTTATTCGAGCCATTAAAAAAGCCTGCATATGCAGGCTTTTTTGTTTTCGGCGATTTAAAAAACCGCCTATCATCTGTCGGAATTAACCGTTGATGAAATCAACACCTTCTTGGATGTCTTTGTTAAGAGTAGCTAGCATGTCGTTTTTAGCTTGCTCTTCGAATGCACTTAACTCACCGTAAGAAAGGATTTCTTCAACGCCGTTTTTACCTAAACGAACTGGGTGTGCGAAGTAGGCTGCATCACCGTTTTCAACTGCAACGTATGCGTAATCAACAACTTCTTCACCTTGTAAGCCTTTAACTAAAGACATACAGAAGCGTGCTGCTGCAGCACCCATTGAAAGAGTCGCTGAACCGCCACCCGCTTTAGCGTTAACAACTTCAGTACCTGCGTTTTGGATACGTGGAGTTAATGCTGCAACTTCTTCGTCAGTGAAAGTAACACCTTCAACTTGAGAAAGAAGAGGAAGGATTGTAGTACCTGAGTGACCACCGATCACTGGAACTTTAACGTCAGTTGCGCTTAAACCTTTAAGTTCAGCAACAAATGCTTCTGAACGGATCACGTCAAGTGTTGTGATACCGAATACACGGCCTGCATCGTAAGTACCTGCTTTTTTGAATACTTCAGCAACGATTGGCACAGTGCCGTTAACTGGGTTAGTGATGATACCCACTAACGCTTTAGGACAGTTTCTAACGATGCCTTCAGCTAATGTTTTGATGATACCTGCGTTTACGTTGAAAAGGTCCGCACGGTCCATGCCTGGCTTACGTGGCATACCCGCTGGGATAAGAACGATATCACAACCAGCTAATGCTGCGTCTAGGCTGTCAGCACCAAAGCCTTCAACTTTAACGTCTGTTGGAATGTGAGAAAGATCAACCGCTACACCAGGAACAACAGGGGCAACATCGTATAACGATAATTCAGAACCTGCAGGTAAACTTGTTTTTAATAATAAAGACAATGCTTGGCCGATACCGCCAGCTGCGCCTAAAACAGCAACTTTCATTGGAATTCTCCGTAATTTGAGGTAGGAAATATTTGTGGCCCTAAAGATAATGAAATTAGCGACTAAAAACAAATTTATCCTGCTTATTTCGCGTATAATTTCGACCATAGTTGTAAACTTGGCTGTAAAGACACAGCATTTTGGACGACTTTGTAAACTAATACTGCATAAATATGCAGAGTTGTGTAGAATTACCCTACATTTTATGAATAAAGAAACGGCAACATGCAACCACAAGACAAACAAGAAGCACTGATCAAAGCGTTTAAAGCGCTATTAAAAGAAGAAAACTTCGGCTCACAAGGTGAGATTGTCGAAGCATTAAAAGAGCAAGGCTTTGATAATATTAGCCAAAGTAAAGTCTCTCGCATGTTAAGCAAGTTCGGTGCGGTACGTACTCGCAATGCAAAACAAGAAATGGTGTATTGTTTACCAGCTGAAATGGGTGTGCCAACAGCGAAAAGCCCGCTTCGCCAACTTGTTATTGATATTATGCATAACGAAATGATGATCATTATTCGCACCAGTCCAGGCGCAGCACAATTAATTGCTCGTTTACTTGATTCACTCGGTAAAGCAGATGGTGTACTAGGTACGATTGCAGGTGACGACACTATTTTTATCGCCCCTGCGAAGATTTCTGAAATCGATGTGACGCTTGAGCGCGTGCGCACTTTATTCGATACCGTTTAAAGCTGCTTTAAGAAGTTTACTGACGGGGCGAAAAACGCAGAACCCATATCGGCTTGAGTAAAATCGAGCCAATGATCATAGCAATCGCCCTGCCCTAAGCGACTCTTTAATACCTGTTCAAACGCATCCCCTTGCGCAGCACACGAAACCATTAAAATTCCCTGCTTATGCACATCACCAAATGGCATGCTTTGGTTTAGCAATAGTGGCTGGCCATGATCATCTTTTAATTCACTACGAACCGCATGACTGGTTTCTACAGCAGGCACAATCAAGGTGTTATCTAAACGCGTGCGCCCCATGATTTGCTCTTGCTCAGATAACGATAAATGCTGCCAGACACTCAAATCATGCACAAAGCGCTGAACATGGATATAACTGCCTTGGTCTTCAAAGTGACCCGGTTTATCGATAAGTGCTGTACTACGCTTTTGGCGACCATGCGGCGTATCACCCGCATAGATAAAGCCGTTAAAATCACGCCCGTCTAAAAATCGAAAATTACGAACCTGCTCCACCAGCTCAACATCCGGTGTTAATAATTTTAGGATTTGCAGAGCAAATAGATGATTGACATCTTCGCGGTCTGAGCGAATTTGTACAAACAAATCAAATGGCTGGGCACTAATCACATGATCACTGTGAGTTACATTCGGAAAGCTTTGCAATTGACTAGGAATAAACTCGGGTAAGATATGCGGCCAATACTGAGCACCAAGGGCAACCACGCACGACAGCATGGCTTCTGAGAACTGATCAGCAAACTCATCTTGAATGACGCTGACGCGTTTTAGTTTTTTACGTAATGACTCATCATGGCCATCGTAAACATTAAAAAACAGGTGCAAACCATGTAAGTTTGCTTCAGCACAAATCCCAGATTGCGCTTGCGCCATAGTGAATCCTTAGCTTCTCGTTATTTGCACAAAGCCAAGGATTCAAGATTGTTATTTATCACTAATCATGAAAAAAATTGACTGTGTGCGGCATTATTTTTATTTTTACAGGCTGCTCAACAGCTAACACGCGATCTTGCTCTGCGGCAACTTCACACTCTTGACCTGCAATATTGATACGGTACACATAACGCGTGCCGATAAAACGTCTTTGCAAGATAGTTAAACTGTTTGCGTCACTGTGCGCAGCTTCACACAACTGAATATGGTGCGGTCTTATATACACTTGACCTTGCTGGCAATTAGTATTGCTTGCCGTCAATGACTGAACCACACCAAACGCCGTTTCGTATTCAGTTGGCGTTAATACTTTTGCCGTTAAGTATATGCCCGTACCAAGAAACTCTGCAACCAC
Organism: Pseudoalteromonas sp. S4492; assembly: GCF_005886115.1. Lineage (NCBI taxonomy): Bacteria > Pseudomonadati > Pseudomonadota > Gammaproteobacteria > Alteromonadales > Pseudoalteromonadaceae > Pseudoalteromonas > Pseudoalteromonas sp. S4492. The sequence continues at coordinate 4,264 of NZ_PNCP01000041.1, read as the reverse complement.
CTTTGAGTTAGGTTGACTAAATAACTGCTCCGGAGAGCCCTGTTGGGCGATTTTTCCACCATGCATAACAGCAAGCGTGTCAGCAAATGCGAAAGCTTCTTCCTTTGAGTGGGTAACAAATACCGCAGAAACCTGCTGAGCTTTAATAATGCGGCGTATATCGGCGATAAGCTCAAAACGTACTTGTGTATCAATATTCGAAAATGGCTCATCAAGTAATAATAAACTTGGTTTGTAAGCAAGTGCACGGGCTATTGCCACTCGTTGCTGCTGGCCACCTGAAAGCTGATGCGGGTATCGCTGTGCACAACCATCGAGTTTAACAAGGCTAAGCATTTCATCTACACGCTCTCGCTTTTGTGCTTTGCTCATGTTGCTAAGGCCAAACGCAATGTTGTCGCTCACCGTTAAATGAGGAAATAGCGCATAGTCTTGGAACATCATGCCAATATTACGTTTTTCCGGTGCAACAAATAGCCCACTATCGTTAACCACTTTTGAATCAATACTCATATAGCCTTGCTCAGGCTGTAAAATCCCGGCAATTGCCTTTAAGGTTGTGGTTTTGCCGCAGCCACTTGCGCCAAGCAAACAGACGATTTCATCTTGTTCAACATTGAGGTTTAGTTCACTCAACACCTGAGTCGCATTGTACTGATAAGCTAAGTCTTTAATTATCAAATGACTCATGAGTGATTTTGCTCCATCGAACGATTAACGAAATACAAAGGGATTAACCCAACTAACACGATAAACAAGGCCGAAATTGACGCAAGCTCCAATTGCTCATCACTAACATATTGAAAAACATGGGTGGCCAGCGTTTCAAAATTAAAAGGCCTAAGTAATAAAGCGGCCGGTAATTCTTTCATACACTCAATAAACACTAATAAGCCAGCTGTTAGAATGCCGCGTTTTAATAGCGGTAAATGTACTCGCCAAAGTGTTTGTAAGGGCCCTTTGCCCATTGATTGGCTGGCCATATCAAGTGATGGGCTAATACGTAAAAAACTGCTTTCAAGTGCGCCATGTGCAATCGCATAAAAACGCACAACGTAAGCAAAGATCATCGCAAATAAAGTGCCACTTAAAAGTAACCCCGGTGATAAACCAAAAGGCTCAAGCCAATTATTTAATGCATCATCCAGCTGTGTTAATGGCAGTAATACGGCAATCGCTAACACAGTACCAGGTAAGGCGTAGCCAGTACTTGCTAAACGCCCTGGGAGCAAAGGGTAAGCTTGTTTAGCAATGCGCTGATAAAACAATACCAATAAGCTCAATAGGATAGTTGCAATGCTCACCACAACAGCCACTTTAAAACTTTGCCAAGCGTAATTAAAAAATGCCCCATTCCATGCTTCATCTGCATAGACAATGGCGTATTTAACTAACACCCCAACCGGTAGGATAAAAGCCAATACCAGCACAACTGTACAAGCAAAGCTTGCAGCCCACGCCGCACCGCCTTTTAAGCGATACAAGGTTGCGCTGTTTACGCTTGACTGACGTTCATACACGGCTTGATTGCGACGACTAAAGCGTTCAACCATGATGGTTAAAAACAAAATCAGTAACATGATACCTGAGATTTTCGCCGCAGCAGTTAATGAGTAATAGCCAAGCCATGTATCGTAAACAGCGGTCGTCAGTGTGCTCACAGCAAAGTAGTTAACAGTAGCAAAATCAGCCATAGCTTCCATACTGATCAATGTAACCCCTGCCACAATCGCCCCACGACCAAGAGGCAGACTAACGCGCAAAAAACTCTGTAATGGCGATAAACCCATCAGCTGACTAGCTTGTACTAGTTTAAAAGACTGCTCTCTGAGTGCAGTTTTAAAAATTAGGTATAAGTAAGGATAGAGTACCAAGGCAATCATAAAAATAGCCCCAGTCAATGTACGAATATCAAAAAACCAGTAATCGTCTGGTGATTGCCAACCAAACCAGTCTCTGAGTGCGATCTGTACAGGCCCTGCGTAATCAAGTAAGTCGGTATACACGTAGGCGATAAGATAAGTTGGCATTGCTAAAGGCAGCATTAACGCCCATTCAAATTGCTTACGCCCGGGAAAGTCACAGTATGCAGTTAACCAAGCTAGCGGCAATGCAATTATACAGCTTAACAGCCCTACCCCTGCAATGAGAATTAGCGTATTACGGGTATAATCCCACAGCACCGTATCGAAAAGGTGCTGAAATACATCTGAATCCCCTTGCAGAGATTCAAATAACAAAAAGCCTAATGGCGTAACAAGCAACAGGCCAATAAGCCAGGCTGTAAGCTGCCAACGCGACAGCGAAAACTTCACATGCATAAGTGGATTAATACCAGATAAAATAAAAGCTGTTAAAAAACAGCTTTTATAAAATTGTGTAACGAGGAATGTTCTCGTTATAAATCAAACTTTACTTCATCAATCAGCTTCAGTGCCACAGGGCGATATTTGCTTATCTCATCAAGAGGAAGACTGTCTTCTTTAAACTCACCCCATGATGCAACCATCTCAGATAATGCAACCCCTTGCTTTACAGGGTATTCCATATTCACTGAAGCATACATATTTTGCGCCTTATTGTCGGTCATATACTCAATCAGTTTCAAGGCATTTTCAGGGTTTTTAGCATAACGGGTCATAACAACGCCCGATACATTGATATGAGAACCTCGGTTTGTTTGGTTAGGAAAGTTAATATAAACCGCTTCAGCCCATGATTTTTGCTGCTCATCTTGCATCATTTTACCAAAATAGTAGCTGTTACCTAACGCCAGATCACATAAACCTTCTTTTACTGCTTTGACTTGCGCTCTGTCATTCCCTTGCGGCTTACGTGCTAAATTGGCTTTAACCCCCTCAAGCCATTGCTTAGTTTTTGCTTCGCCATGGTGAGCGACCATAGAAGCAACTAAACCTAAATTGTATGGATGTTTGCCAGAGCGAGTACAGATTTTACCTTTGTATTTTGGGTCCGCTAAATCTTCGTAAGTTAGCTCTGCAAGTGCACCAACGCGCTCTTTTGAAGAGTAAACATTACGTACGCGTTTAGTAAGTGCTATCCACTGACCATCTGCATCGCGAAAGGTGCTTGGCACATTCGCGTTTACCACATCACTATTGATTGACTGCGTTAAACCTAAATCTTCTAGTTGAATAAGTGCACTAAAATTTGAAGTTAATACTAAATCAGCCTTACTGTGTTTACCTTCGCGCTTAACACGCTCAATCAGCCCTTTTTTTGCAAATACCACATTAGTTTTAATGCCTGTTTGCTTGGTGAAATCGTCCAAAATAGGTTGAATTAAGAACGGTTGGCGAAACGAGTAAATATTTACTACATCAGCAGCAAATGCTGGCGCAGTTAAAAATGCGCTAAGTAATACAAAGGCTGTTTTTTTCATTTTATTACACCTAAATAATAACAATTATCAAAATATTTTACCTAGAGTTAGGGCAAAGTGCACCCGTTTAAACTCATAAATAAACTAACCAAGCTGCCATTTGGGAATTTACATGTAAGAAATATCTCACCCGCATGGCAGTTATTGAGTAAAAAGCACCAGCAAACACTGCACAAAAACCCATAACCAGCTGAAATAAAACAACTTAGTTTAAATGACAATAAAATAACCAGCAGTTTAAACAAGATTTTGACCTACTCAGCGCTTCCTATTTCTCTATAATTACTTACATCAACTAAGCAAGAAGCTTAATGAGTAGATGGATAAGGAAGCATTACTCATAAAACCGCGGAATAAGGTTCATTAGGAGAATAAGGAATCAAGGACAGGCTCAGGAAGAGTAACGCAATGGAGTGACAACCTACGGACAACATCAGGATGATGTGGAATGGCATAACAGCAGGACGTTGTTATACAGGAAGTTCAAAAAGTGGAATAAAGGACAGGCCGTTAGGGCATCGCAATGGATTTGCAAGTAAAGGGATAGTGTTAGGATGGCACGTAAGGGAATGGTAAAGTAATTACCAGCAAGGATGTAAAGGACTAAAAAGGAAACAAGGCTGGATTGCCTTATATTGCACAGAACCAATAAGTAAAGTGTAATCGCATGGATTGGCAAAGTTTAGGGAGTTGATTAGATTCAATTGCAGGATGCAAAAAATTAAGAAGATTCCGCAAGCGCGACTAGTGATAGTACGCGCTTTTCTTTTGCCTACAATTTAGTAAAGAGTTATACCAATTCGCTTAATTAAGTGGTCTATTTTGAGGCAATAAAACCTCGTCGATAACAAGGCAAAAATT